>JBILIM010000193.1:0-4379 GCA_044349985.1 Crocinitomicaceae bacterium | reverse complement strand
TGCTTTAGCGGGGTATGGAATGTACGAAGAACATGGCGGTTGCCCTTCGGGCGGCGTGGTAGTTGTAATTGGCTATATTTCTGGTAAACAATGTATTGTAGTTGCGAATGATGCTACAGTAAAAGCAGGAGCTTGGTTTCCAATTACAGGAAAAAAGAATTTAAGGGCACAGGAAATAGCAATTGAAAACAAGCTACCTATAATTTATTTGGTGGATTCGGCTGGTGTGTATCTCCCGATGCAGGATGAGATTTTTCCAGATAAAGAACATTTCGGGAGAATATTCAGGAATAATGCAGTGATGAGTTCAATGGGTATAGTTCAAATTGCAGCGGTAATGGGAAGTTGCGTTGCAGGTGGTGCTTACCTACCCATCATGTCAGACGAGTCACTGATTGTTAATGGTACGGGAACAATTTTTCTTGCCGGTTCATATTTGGTAAAAGCCGCCATAGGAGAAACCATTGATAATGAAACACTAGGAGGAGCCGTAACACATACGGAGATTTCAGGTGTTTGCGACTACAAAACAGAAAATGATCAAGAATGCTTAGCGACCATTCGTAAGCTTATAGATAAAATTGGTCAACCTGAAAATGCTGGTTTTGACAGACAAACTGCGATTGAACCTAAAGAAGACTTAAAAAACGTATACGGCATACTTCCTCAGGATCGCTCAAAACCATACAGTACAAAAGCTTTGCTTCGTTGCATTGTTGACGACTCCGAGTTTACGGAGTATAAAGAGGAATACGGTAAATCTATTGTATGTGCTTACGCGAGAATCGATGGCTGGAGTGTAGGAATTGTGGCCAACCAGCGGGAAATCATAAAAAATGCGAAAGGCGAAATGCAATTCGGTGGAGTAATCTATTCAGATTCGGCTGATAAGGCTGCACGATTTATTATGAATTGCAATCAAAAGAATATACCGTTGGTCTTCTTACAAGATGTAACAGGCTTTATGGTAGGCTCCAAAAGCGAGCATGGAGGAATCATCAAAGACGGTGCAAAATTGGTCAACGCCATGGCAAATTCTGTTGTTCCGAAGTTTACAATTGTAGTAGGAAACAGTTATGGAGCTGGGAATTATGCAATGTGTGGTAAAGCTTATGACCCAAGATTGATTGTGGGTTGGCCTACTGCAGAAATCGCTGTAATGAGCGGCGCATCCGCAGCCAAGGTGTTACTTCAAATTGAGGTGGCGTCCCTAAAAGCTAAAGGTGAAGAAATTACTCCAGAGCGCGAAAAAGAATTGTTCAATACCATAAAAAATAGGTACGACGAACAAATATCACCATATTATGCTGCAAGTAGATTATGGATAGATGCAATAATTGATCCCGCCAAAACAAGAGAAGTTATCAGTATTGGAATTGAAATGGCAAATCACAAAAAAGCAGAAAAGCCATATAATGTAGGCGTCATACAAACTTGATTTATGAAACACTTAAATTGGCAAATTAAGCACTATAATGACTTAAACATCAATGAGTTTCATGATATTATTGCACTCAGAATTGAAGTTTTTGTTATAGAACAAAATTGTCCTTATCAAGACCTTGATGGGAAAGATAAAAAATGCTACCACCTCATTTGTAGAGACGGTAAAGGAAAAGTAACTGCTACGGCAAGAATTTTACCTCCTGGTCTCGCTTATCAAGATGTTTCCATCGGAAGAATTGTTACCGATGTATCAGTTCGGAGCCAAGGAATCGGGCATGAACTTGTGCGGAATTCGCTACAATTTGTAAAAGAAGAATTTGGTGCTGTGCCTGTGGTAATTTCGGCTCAGAGTCACCTTACAACCTTTTACAACCAACACGGATTTAATACCACTGGAAAGGAATATCTCGAAGACGGCATTCCTCATACAGAAATGATTTACAAACCATAAACGAATAAAAATGAAAAACACCAAACTTTTTAAAGTTTTCATCTTTACAACTCCTTTAATTGTAGGATGTAAGACTACTGAAAATCAGCAATATACAGAAAATCAAAACCTTTCGGATTCTGTCTATCATGCGGAACCCTCTACAATTTCCATTTCAAATTTGGATAGAAGTATCAAGCCTTACGATGATTTTTTTCAATTTTCAAATGGTACTTGGGTTAAAAACAATCCTGTACCTGCATCTGAATCAAGCTGGTGAAGCTTCAATGAATTGGAACAAAGCAATAACAAAAAGTTAATTTCCATTCTTGATGATTTCTCCTCAAAAGCAAATAAGGCCGGTTCAGACACGTCTATTCTTGGGAATTACTATGCTTCTTTTATTGACATGTCAACACGAAATAATCTTGGCACTACTCCGATACAAGAGGATATCAGAAAAATAATGAAGATGACTTCAAAGACGGATATTATCCGTTTGATTTCCGAGCATCATATTTTAGGAATCGGGTCGCTTTTTGGCTTTGGTGTCGGTCAAGATTTGAAAAATGTTGATGGAAATATAAGCTATCTCGGGCAAGGTGGAATAGGCTTACCGAGTAAAGATTACTATTTGGAAGATCAAATGGCTGAAATTTTAAGTTTGTACACCGAGCATATTGGGTCAACATTTAAACTTCTGACTTATGGCGAGGATGATGCTAAAAAGATTGCCGAAGATGTTGTAAATTTTGAAAAGCAACTCGCAAAAGCAATGATGGGGCCTGCAGAAATGCGAATCCCTGAGCGTGTTTACAATAAATACTCGAGAAAGGATGCTATTGCACTTTTCGGAAAACTTGATTTTGATTCTTATTTATCCAATATCGGAAGTTCTTCATTTGACACCTTGATTGTATCTCAACCTGATTTCATCAAGCAAATTGGCTCGATGTTAGAATCTGAATCGCTGGAATCATGGAAAAACTACCTTACATGGAATGTGGTTAATCATTATGCAGGGCATTTGGACCAAGCATTTGTCGATCAAAACTTTAAATTTTATGGTGGTGTTTTAAGTGGTACTTCTGAAATGAAACCTATTAAAGAGCAGGCTATTGAGGAGATTACAAATCAAGAATTCGGAGAATTATTAGGCAAGGCTTTCGTATCGCTGTACTTTTCGAAAGAAGCTCAAAACAAGGTAAACGAGATGGTTGACAATCTGCTTGTTGTATTCCGTGATCGCATTACCAACTTGGAATGGATGTCTGATGAAACAAAAAAAGAGGCTCTCACTAAATTAAATTCAATAGGAAGAAAGTTGGGTTTTCCTGAGAAGTGGGAAGATTACAGCGCCTTAAAATTTACAAATAATGGTTACGTAACCAATCTAAAAGCTATGGCTTTGTATTCGCATAAGAAAAACATGTCTGAATTGAATAAGCCTGTTGATAAAAGTAAATGGGGTATGCCTGCGCACATGGTAAACGCCTATTACCATCCGCTATTAAATGAAATTGCTTTTCCAGCTGGGATAATGCAGGCACCATTCTTTGATGAGAATGCTGAAGATGCTGTTAATTACGGAAGAATAGGTATGGTTATCGGTCATGAGTTTACACATGGTTTTGACGATATGGGGTCGAAGTTTGCTGCAGATGGTTCTTTTAGAAACTGGTGGAGTGATGAAGATAAATCAAAATTTGAGGGTAAAACAGGTGTTTTAGGCGAAACGTTCGCTACATTTTGTCCGATCGACGGACATTGCGTGAATCCTGACTTGACAATGGGTGAAAACATTGCCGATTTAGGAGGTTTAACCATGGCTTATCATGCTTACGCCAGAACAGAAGAATTCAAATCGGGTAGAATTCGTGAAGGGTACACACCAGCACAACGCTTCTTTATTGCTTATGCTCAATTGTGGAAAATAAACTATACCGAAGAAGAATTGAAAAATAGAATTGCGAACGATCCACATTCACCGGGTATGTTTAGAGTTAATGGTCCATTGAAAAACTGTCCTGAATTCTTTGAGGCTTTCTCAATTGAAGAAGGCGCACCAATGCGAAACCCTAAAGATAAAATTTCCAGAATTTGGTAATTGTTTGAATCTTTGTAAATAATAAAAAAGCGCCTCTTGGCGCTTTTTTTAATTCAAATTGAAAATTAACTTTTCCTTTTTAAGGGATTTTACTTCAACGGATTTACTATACGACAGAATAAAGTCCAGTGATTTCGACGAAGGTTTACGTTTTAAATTTGAAGTTTGAATGGAAGGGTATTTTTTTATCATAGGCAATTTAATTGCTCAGTTAACGGATAAAAAAATAATTTATTGCAATGCTTTAAAATATTAATACGACCCATGCCAACGCCGCATGAACCATTCGAAAGTAAGCAGCAAGAGCAGTATAAAAAACAATATGCGCTCATCAATTAAATCATTGAATGATGTTTCTTTGTAGGAAACGGTAGCGATATCTCCCCTATTCAATAA
>JBILIM010000192.1:0-4380 GCA_044349985.1 Crocinitomicaceae bacterium | reverse complement strand
AAGTAAAACTACGTAGGTGATTTGCGTGCAATAACTGATTTTACTCCTGTGACATGGCGTTTTTCTTTCGTGCAGCAGAAAAAGCACACAACTTTGTCTCAACCAAGTAAATGAAACAATTAAAACTTTTTAAAATTGAAATTATGAAAACAAATAACTTTTTCCGATCATTAGCTCTTGCAACAGTAGCAATTTTAGGATCAACTGCTGCTTTCGCTCAAGGACTTTCCTTACAAGTTAACTTCACCAATCCTTCTTGTTTTGGATTGTCTAATGGTGAAGTGGTTATCGATATCTCTGGGGGTACTGAACCCTACGCTGTAAATGGTATTCAAATTTCAGGTACCCAATTCATCGCTGGAACACTCGCTGAAGGCAACTTCACCTTCAACGTGTCTGACGATGCCAGTAATTCAACTTCCGCTGATGTAACATTGGTGGCTCCACAAGCATTGAACGTGCAAGGAGTTGTAAACAATGTTACAGCATTCGGAGGAAACGACGGAACTGTGGATGTGACGTTATCTAACGTGCCGGTAGTTATCGATTGGAGTACAACCAATGGTTCAGGGCTTGTTGCTGGACAAGTTGACCAAACCACATTAACTGCAGGTATTTATAACCTTATCCTCACAGAAGGAAACGGATGCCAAACCTACAGAAGATTTATTGTTAGTGAGCCGGTTAACCCTGCTAACTTCTTCACACCTAATTTCAACCCTAACACGCTAGGTGCTTCTGGTGGTAGCACTACTGCCGGAAATTAAAACTTCAAAATAAAATTAAAGACCTCTGTTTAACGCAAACTTAAAGGCCAATTCCGTAAGGAGTTGGCTTTTTTGTTTTACTCGTTTATTTGCTCCAATAAATGTATTTAAGTAATTACAAACGACTAATAATCGAAAGTAAATGAATAAAAACCGAATCTTGGTTTTGAAGCATTGGAATTTTGCAAAGTCGAATTCAAAACACAATAAATCGACGGTAACATATTTTCAAACTTTTAATTATTACAAACATGAACACATTAAGAAACAAAGTGAGTTTGATTGGTCGTCTTGGGGCACAACCTGAAATTACAACTTTTGACACAGGCCATACGCTGGCAAGGTTCACCCTAGCAACAAATGAAAGCTTTAAAGACAAATCTGGAAATTGGCAGGAAAACACACAATGGCATACCGTAAATGCATGGGGAAAAATCGCGGAAAGGGTGAAAAAGGCTTTGAGTAAAGGACAAGAAATTATTTTAGAAGGAAAGCTAGTTCATCAATCGTATGAGTCAAAAAACGGTGAAAAAAGATACGGTACAGTAATCGAAGCTACTGAGTTTTTAATACTGAGTAGCATGAAAGAAAAAACAACCGGCTCTAAATAACTTATGATTTCAAATTATTAGCAATACAATTAAAAAAGGATGAATCACGTAAATCTTATTGGAAGAATGCAATCCAAACCAAAAATCGTCAAGCTTCCAAATGGCAGAAAGGTTGCCCGCTTCGTAATGTCGACTACCGATACGTATTTTGATAGTGAGGGCAAAGAAAAAACCAAAAGCAATTGGCATCGGATTTTTGCATGGGGTAAGTGGGTTCAAATACTTGACACCCTTTGTGATGACGGTATCGAACTTGCGGTTGAAGGAAAACTGATTTCTAAGTTTTACCGAAGCAATGGAGCCTCCACGTTTTATCAAGAAATAGAAGTAAACGATTTAATTATTTTATAGGAACATTATGATACGAAATCACATTACCCTAATTGGGAATATTGGAAAAAACACACAAATAACCAATTTCGAAAATGGAAAAAAGATTGCCAGATTCAATTTGGCCATTAACAAACAAACCCGCACCCAAACCGGATCGGTTAAATCAGAAGTAGAATGGCACAACATCTTTGCTTGGGGCAACATGGCACATTTTATAGAGGAATATGCTGAAAAGGGCAAGCGCGTTGCGGTTCATGGTAAATTGGTAAACCGAAACTACCTGGATAAAAACGGCACTAAAAAGCAAATAACTGAGATTGAATTAAAGAATATCATCGGGCTTTAATTGTTTTCGTTATGCAGTAAAAAAAGGGGGTTGTCAAAATTGACAAGCTCCTTTTTTATTTATCCTTACTCTAGAAGTTTCTATAATCGTTCCATAACTGGCTTCGGATTCCTACAACAGGAATACATTGTGTTTGGTTTGTATAACTGTTGTATCGAATTTGCGTCTCTGCATAAAACTGCATGTTTTTCAATTTTAGTGGTGTATAAGCTGCAGTAAAAATTGCTAAAAAGGAGTTGTTGCCCAATCCTTGCCCTATTTGATGTCCGTATTCAAAAGGTCTTTGTGTATAGGGTCTGTAAATATTTCCACCGTAACTATACCCTTCTTTATCAAAACCACGAAGCGCATAATTGAAGAAAACTTTGAACAACCATTTTTCTTTTTGAAGTTTGAATTCACCGATAATTTCTGCAAAATTCCCACCGTAAGGATGCGAAAGCGTCATTCCCTGGTTGCCGTAATTTTGGTCGCTTGATAGATGCGCATAGGTGTATGGCCTGGCCGTATTTAATTCGATTCTGTAAAAAGCATTTGAATTTGAGATGTTAAAATGCCCTTTAAATCCAGCCTGAAATCCAAACTTATTTGCCCACCAACCTGACTTGGCTTTGATTTCGGTTAGAAAGAATTCATCTAAAATAAACTGCGTGTAGAAGCTATGCCTTTTATATTTTGCATGTATACTGAGTCCGAGCAACACATTGTCAGAAGATCCCAAAGCATATTCTTGGGGTCTGTAAAAGATTACCGGATTGAGGTACTCCACCTCAAATCCTCGATTCAATAAGGTGTCCTTGGGTTGAAAAACCACGGTTTCAAAAACACCAATGTTCAACCATTTGGCGGCATTGAAACTGATATAGTGTGTCGCAGCATTCTTTCTTTTCCAATCACTCCCTGCCTGTTCTTTGAAAAATTGATAGATAACATCGTATTCCAAGCGCCAGAAACGGGATTTAATCATCCCAAAAGGATAGGGTCTTCCGTAATCACTTAAAAACATTGATCTGCAACCTTCTCCTATAAAGTTATGATCGAGACCCATCTGAAAATTAAATACCTTATTCGGTGTGTATGAAATTCTTCCTCTCCAATCACCGTATCCATTGAGTTTTTTAAGGTTTTGGTTAAAATACGTCCTGGGAAGAAACAATGAATCGTAATTCAAAACGCCATGTAAATAAGAAGAACGTATGTACCATTTTTCTCCTATGGTAGCAGTTAATTGTGCCCCAGCTCCCGTTCGGAAATTAGCTGTTTCCCTGTAATCCGCTTGAAAGTCAACCAATGGGTTGATTCCAAAACTGTACGTATCAAAATGCCCGGAAATAAGGTTTTCTTTTGCAAGATCAACGCCTTTCCATGCTTCGGGCAAAATGGATGTGTGTGTTTGTATGGTATGCGCTACTGCCGTATCGCAAGGGATTTCTTCCAAAACAAATCCCAAACCGGGTTGCGAATAGGCGATACCTGCATTCAAAAACACCAATATGTATAACACTTTTTTCAAAAATCTCTGTAATGATTGTTTATTCCCGTTTTCAAGCCAAATCCAAAAACATGCGTGGTTTGATTTTTAGTTACTGATGAGTCATGACGGAATTGCCAATGTACGAATAGGGTTAAATTCATTTTCTTATTGAATCGGTATCCCATTTCTATATCTTCCAAAATTGAAGTCCCGTTGCTTTTCTCGATGGTTCCATTTCCGGCTAACAATGCTTCCCTGTAATGATCTTTTAGTATGTAAAGCACACTTTTTAATTCAGCATACCATCGCAAGTGGGAAAAATTGTATCGAAACAGCAATTCATCAAAGTTGGTCCCTTTTGGGTGCGCCAAAGCTAGGTTATAATGGCTGTAGGACAGTCTATTGTTTGTAGCAACGAACATATCGTTTTGAGCACTGTTGAATTCAAGTTGGAACATCATCTGATTTAAACCCATTGCTAAATAATATCTGGCGCCCAGTTGAAGCGCATATGAACCTATTTTATAATCCCCAATTGCAAATTGACCATAGATCCTGGTATTTTTAAAAGGCATGGCAGACACATTCAAACCTAAAACAGTGTATACTGTTGAATCGTCGAGAAAAATTCCCGAAATTGCCGGCACAGGACTGTAAAAAAGCGGATTTACGCGGTTTGATCTAATAGAATCGCCTTTTGACCAAATGGTTCCGTCAAACAAACTGAAAATCCATTTTTCATTGGGTTTATACGACACATAATTTACCGATGTGGCCTTTGCTTCATAGTATGCTTCAACCGCAGTTGTTACTGGTTTTCTTAAGAGATTAAAGGTGCGTAACCGCAAA
>JBILIM010000190.1:0-4410 GCA_044349985.1 Crocinitomicaceae bacterium | reverse complement strand
ACGGTATCTTCTTCCTTATAAATGGATTGTGATTTAACAGCTTCTCCAACCTTCCTTCTCAAGGACCATAGACTGTTTTTTTGAGCTTCACTGTCTGCAAATAAAATTTCGTCTGTTTCAAAGGATTCCAAAACAATCATTATCCGTTCACAATCTTGCATGAGCTGATCCGAATCAAATCCGTCGACTTCAATAAGTAAATGCGCCTGATGATTTTCTTTAACTGCTATCGTGAAGTCTTGTGTAAAATTTTGCGTCCAAGTTAGGGCATCACGTTCCATAAATTCCAATCCACTCGGAGTTATTCCTGCCTGAAAAATTGCCGCAACAGCCTCACAAGCCTGTGCAGCATCGAAAAAGGGAACCAACATTAAAAGGGTTTGAGTAGGATGGGGAATGAGTTTCAAAACAATTTTTGTAATGATCCCTAATGTGCCTTCAGAACCTACCAACAGTTGTGTTAAATTATATCCTGTAGCATTTTTAAGCACATTCGCACCTGTCCAGATAATTTCGCCATTCGGTAAAACCACCTCTAAATTTAAAACATAATCTTTCGTGACCCCATATTTTACTGCTTTTGGTCCACCAGAATTTTCCGATATATTTCCACCAATAAAACAACTTCCTTTGCTTGCAGGATCCGGTGGATAAAACAATCCTTTTTCTTTAACTGTATTTTGTAATACTTCCGTAATGACGCCTGGTTCTGTTATGACTTGATGATTTTTTTCATCAATCTTCAAAATACGGTTGAATTTTTCCATAGATAATGCAACACCACCGTAAATTGGTAAAGCACCGCCACTTAAACCGGTTCTTGCTCCAGAAGGCGTAACAGGTATATTTCTTTCGTTACAATAGCTCATTATCTGAGAAACTTCTTCTACTGAAATTGGCTTCAAAACAATTGCAGGAGTATATTGCAAATCTTCTGTTTCATCATGGCCATATGAAGTCAAGGTGTCTACATCAGCAAAACAACGTTCACCCAATAAACCACCAAAAAGCCACATCAACTTGATGCAGGTTTGAAAAATGTTCCATTAAGCAAATGTATTAAGAAAGTTCGTAAGGCACATTCATTTTTGCAACCTTTACGTTCCATCCCAAATCGTGTTCAATTTTTACGCGCAACGCATCCGATTGGTGCGGTTCACCATGGTTTATGAAGGTAGTTTTTGGTGGCGTTTCAAAATTACGGAGCCATTGCATAATATCGTTCTGGTCACCGTGTGCGGATAATGAGGTTATACTTCTTATGTTACATTTTACTTTTCTGTATTCACCAAAAAATTTAATCTCGTCACAACCTTCTAAAATTGACCTTCCTCTAGTGCCCTCGCACTGAAAGCCTACAAATAACAATGTATTTCTCTCGTTTTCAATATGGTTGTTCAAGTAGTGCAATATTCTACCACCCTCCATCATTCCACTTCCAGCAATGATTATTTTGGGTTCCCTATTGTTCACTACGGCTTTTGATTGCTCGAAATTGGTGATGAAATGTATTTGGTCGTACATGTTTTCAGCATCATGTCTTGATATGTTTTGCCAATCCCTAAAACTGTTGTATACGGATGTGGTTTTTACTCCCATAGGTGAATCTAAGAAAATTGGGATTTTAGGTAGTTTTTGTTCTTTTTCGAGTTGGTAAAGTAGAAAAATAATTTCTTGCGCACGCTCCACGGCAAAAGAAGGAATCATGAGTATCCCTTTACGATCTAAAGTTTCTTCAATGATATTCAAAAGAAGATTTTTTACGGGTTCTTCCTCATGCAATCGTTCGCCATATGTTGATTCAATTATGAGATAGTCTGCATTTTTAATTTTTTTGGGTGGATACATTAACATGGGGTGTTGTTTTCCAATATCACCAGAAAAAACAATTGTTTTGTCGTTCACCTTTAACTCAACAAATGTGGATCCCAATATATGACCGTTATTGTGAAATTGAAAGCCTAAATCTGGGGCAAGCAAAACCCATTCATGTAGCTGATGGGATACCAATAAAGGTAAAGTGTCTACAACATCTTGAATGGTATATAGTGGGAGTGGATGTTCGTGCTTAGCGTAATGGTATTTATCGGCTCTACTGGCATCCTCTTCTTGTATTTTCGCGCTGTCGAAAAGAATGATTTCAGTCAAATCACGCGTAGGTATTGTGCAATGAACTGGGCCTTTGAATCCATTTTTTACCAATAAAGGGAGGTGACCAGTATGATCCAAATGGGCGTGAGTTAGAATAATTTCATTAATCGTTTCCGGTGGAACGGGAAATTTTGCCCAATTAAGTTGTCTCAAAGTTTTTAATCCTTGAAAGAGACCACAATCAACCAATATTCGCTTATCTAAAGTTTCCACGAGAATCTTCGATCCCGTAACCGTTTCGGCTCCTCCAAGGAATGTAAGATGAGGTTGGGGTGAATCCATTGGTTCTTGTAATTGGTGCTATAAAAGTAACATGCAATTCAATCAATTACTCCTCTTAAGGTTTGAATTTCAATTGCATCCAAGGTAATTTCCATGAGTAGTTTGAATATTTACATTAAATTAATTCAAAGCGAAAAAGTTATTTTGGTTAATTTTAAATCAAATAAAAAAACAATGTCAAAAGACGTATTTATTGTTGATGGTGTGCGCACACCTATAGGAAGTTTTGGAGGAACGTTAGCAGGAGTTCGTGCTGACGATTTGGCCGCTGCAGTTTTAAAAGGATTGATGGATAAAAATAAGGAACTTGATCCACAATTGATTGAAGATGTTATTCTAGGCTGCGCCAATCAAGCAGGAGAGGATAACCGTAATGTGGCGCGAATGGCTTCTTTGTTGGCAGGTCTGCCCATTGAACTTGGAGGTGAAACGGTAAATCGTTTGTGTGCTTCAGGAATGGCAGCAACAATGAATGCAGTGCGTGCTATAAAAGATGGTGCAGGAGAATTATATATTTCGGGAGGTGTGGAACACATGACAAGAGGCCCATGGGTGATCTCAAAAACCTCAACGGCCTTTGGTCGTGATGCTCAAATGTTCGATTCATCTTTTGGATGGCGTTTCGTGAATCCGAAAATGGAGGCAACATACGGCGTTGAAAGTATGGGTAATACCGCAGAGAATTTGGCTGAAATGTTTGGAATCGATCGCGAATCGCAAGACCGTTTTGCACTTTGGTCACAGCAAAAGGCTGCGAGAGCTATGGAAAATGGTAGATTTGACGAAGAGATCATTCCTATTGCAATTCCTCAGAAAAAGAAAGATCCGATCATTTTTCAAAAAGATGAGTTTGCTAGACCTGAAACCAGTTTGGAATCGCTTGCGGCGCTTCGTGCTGCTTTTAAAAAGGATGGGACGGTAACAGCAGGAAATGCTTCAGGATTAAATGATGGAGCAGCTGCTTTATTGATTGCATCTGAATCGGCTGTTGTGAAGAATAATCTAAAGCCTTTGGCTCGCATTGTAGGTGGTGCTGTTGCTGGAGTAGAACCACGAATTATGGGTATCGGCCCTGTATATGCATCGCAAAAGATCTTGCAGCGGTCAGGGCTCACCCTAGATCAAATGGATATTTTAGAATTGAATGAGGCTTTTGCTGCGCAGGTACTGGCATGTACACGAAAATTGGGATTGTCGGATAACGATTCCAGAATCAATCCAAATGGAGGCGCTATTGCCCTTGGACACCCGCTCGGAATGTCTGGAGCGAGAATTTTACATTCTGCAGCGATAGAACTTCACAAACAACAAAAAAGATATGCCTTAGTAACCATGTGTATTGGTGTTGGACAAGGTTATGCCGTAATTTTGGAACGCGCTTAACATCAATAAAACATTGTTTTAAAACGTTCATATAGCGATGAAAAACTACTACATTTTTGCTTTTCTCTTAATCTTTGCTTTGTTTTCATGCAAGAAAGAGAAAACGAGCTGGAATTCCGATTGGGCAGCACCAATCGTCAATGATACGCTGTCACTTTCAAATTTGGTTAACGACTCAACAATAAATGAAGGTTCATCCGGATTTTACGAATTGGATTTATCACGAACACTTTTTGACCTAGGAATTGCTGATTTTATAGAAATACCTGATACGGTTATCAATCATTCTTTTGTAACTGTCGTACCCAACTTATCTGTACCTCCAGGTTTTAGTTTTGTGAATGAAATTGAAGAACATGAATTTGATCTTAAAGGAGTACAGCTTAAAAAAATTCATGTAAGTCAGGGCGAAATAAAAATTAAAGTTTCCAATCCGCTTGAAACCAAGGCGTTGTTTTCTATCGTTTTACCTGGGGTAACGAAGAACGGAATCGTTTTCAGTCAAAATTACAGTGTAAATCCGGGAACCATTGCCAATCCAAATACAGAAAACACCACCTTAGATCTTTCAGGTTACGACATCGATTTAACTGG
>JBILIM010000189.1:0-4413 GCA_044349985.1 Crocinitomicaceae bacterium | reverse complement strand
ATGAGGGAATTTGAACAAATGGAAATGCAGTTTTTTGTGCGCCCAGGAGAAGAACTAAAGTGGTACGAATACTGGAAATCAGCAAGAGAACAATGGCACAAGGCACTGCATTTAGGAGAAAAACTTTACCGTTTTCACGACCATATCAAATTGGCCCATTACGCAAATGCGGCTTGCGATATCGAGTTTAATTTTCCAATGGGTTTTAAAGAATTGGAAGGCATTCATTCCAGAACGGATTTCGATTTAAAACAACACGAACATTTTTCAGGCAAGAAATTGCAATATTTTGATCCGGAATTGAATCAAAATTATGTGCCGTATGTCATTGAAACATCCGTTGGTTTGGACCGAATGTTCTTGGCCGTATTGAGTGCTGCTTATACCAATGAGACCTTAGAGGATGGAACTGAAAGAACCGTATTGTCTATACCACCTGCACTAGCGCCTTATAAGGTTGCGGTGTTGCCATTAACCAAAAAAGATGGACTTCCTGAAAAAGCGAGGGAAATCATCGATGCCTTAAAATTTGATTTCAATTGTCAATACGACGAGAAAGACTCCATTGGAAAACGTTACCGTCGTCAAGATGCCATAGGTACTCCTTTTTCAGTTACGGTAGATCATCAGACTTTGGAAGACAATACCCTTACCATTCGCGATAGGGATACAATGGAACAGGTGCGTATTGCCTTGGCAGATTTGCATCAGGTCATTGACAGCAAGGTGAATATGAAACATCTTTTGAATGGATAGCAGTCTTTTCTATTTCAAAGACAAATACACGCGGTAAGAAATCAATGCTGGAATGCCCAGCGTAAGAATAAAGGCTAAAAAGTACCCTTTAGCCACCAGATGAAAGGAGGCAACGGGTTCCATTTCCGAAGGATGATATCCTATTCCGAAAAAGTAAGATAAACTAAGAGGTGTAGGTTCAACCAAACCGTTCTTGTAAACGATTTCTCCATCAAATAAATTTACCGGAAATAGAATCAATGGAAGGGCAATAATGAGAAAGCAAACGAAAAAAGTAATTAAGGTAAGCGCTGTTTTTCTTTTCATTTGTTGATATTGACGAACAAAAATAATCTAAAATTGATAAGGGATGCGCACAACTTATCCTCATCGTATAAGAATTGCTCAAAATTCTCGTTAATTTAGCCATTACGGTTATGAACTTATATTCCAGTAAACAACGGTGGAAAATTGCATTACTTATCTTAGCATTGGCTTTGGTTGCGTTCTCGTTTTTTGTGTCGAATGCCATCGTTGTTAAAATAGGTGAACGTGAACGGGCACGTGTAGAACAGTGGGCAGATGCAATTCAGCAAAAATTAGAACTGGTTAGGTTAACGAATCGAACGTTCACGCAATTGCGCGATAAGGAACGTCGTGAAATGCAATTGTGGGTAGATGCGACTAAAGAGATTTCCAAAGAATCGCCCTTAGATCAAATTCCTGACTTCAGTTTTCCATTGAAAATTATCGATGAGAATAAGGATATACCCGTAATTTTAATGGATAATGAGGACAACATTTCGGGCTCAAGGAACATCGATTTAGACACCTCCAAATTTTTAAAGAAAGTAACCAGATCCAATAAAGACGAATTACAGCGGATGATTGATGATTCTCTTAGAAAACTTGCTAAAAATTGGGTTAAAAATGAAAAGTTTTTCAAAGTTGAGGTCTTCGAAGGGTTAACCATGACCTATGCCTTTAATGATTCTAAAGGAATTGTGAAATTAGAAAAGGAGCGGGATTCTTTATTACAAGCTTTCAACCGAGAACTTATTGAAAATGAAGAGTTGGTACCCGTTATTCTTGTTGAAGAAGGCTCGAATAAAGTAATCGGAACCAACTTGTCTCAGGAAGAAATTTCTAAAAAAGGAAAAGTCCAATTAATCGAACAACTGAAAGCACAAAACGAACCGATCCTAATTGATTTCAAAAGCGGCTCACGGAATGTTTTATATTTTGATGACAGTCCTGAACTAAAACAACTTCAATATTACCCGTATATCGTATTTTTTATCGTTGGTTTGTTTGTTCTGATCGGTTATCTGGTATTCAGTACCTTCAGAAGGGCGGAACAAAATCAAGTTTGGGCAGGAATGGCTAAAGAAACAGCGCATCAACTTGGTACACCGCTTTCTTCATTAATGGCATGGATTCAATTGTTAGAAAGTCAAGAAGTAGACCCTTCTGTAATTGCTGAAATGCAAAAAGATGTGCATCGACTTGAAAAAGTAACCGACCGCTTTTCTAAAATTGGTTCTGGAACGGTTCTTAAGCCTTCCGATATCAATGTAACCATCTCCGGGGTTTTGGATTACCTTAGACCACGAATTTCGCAGCAAATAGCCATCAAATTCACAGCCAATGCAGAACATATCGTTAGGCATAATGCCCCATTAATTGAATGGGTTATTGAAAATATTTCCAAAAATGCTGTGGACGCAATGGAAAATAAAGGCACTTTAACCGTTAACGTTCATGGTTCAAAAGGGTGGGTATATATCGATATTGCAGACACCGGAAAAGGAATACCAGCCAATCAGTTCAAAACGATATTTAAGCCTGGCTTTTCAACTAAAAAACGCGGTTGGGGTCTTGGGTTGAGTTTGGTTAAACGAATAGTGAACGAATACCACAAAGGCAAAGTATATGTTTTGCACTCTGAACCTAATGTAAGTACTACCTTTCGAATAGCCCTTCCTATTAAATAAGTTGAAAAATTCGCGTATTAAAAATCGAACGTTTCCATGAACTTGGTCGTGAAGTTTCCATCTCTGAAATCTGCATTATCCATAAGTTTTTGATGGAATGGTATGGTCGTTTTCACACCTTCAATAATGTACTCGTCCAAAGCGCGTTTCATTTTCAAAATGGCTTCTTCACGAGTTTGCGCTACAACAATAAGTTTACCAATCATGGAGTCGTAATTCGGCGGAATACTGTAACCTGCGTATGCATGCGTATCAATTCGCACCCCATGGCCTCCAGGAGAATGGTAAGAAGTTATTTTTCCAGGTGAAGGACGAAAATCGTTATAAGGATCTTCCGCATTTATTCTGCATTGAATGGCATGAAGATGTGGATAGTAATTTTTACCAGAAATACGTTCTCCAGCGGCAATTTTGATTTGTTCTTTTATCAAATCGTAATCAATAACTTCCTCTGTAATCGTATGCTCCACTTGAATACGTGTATTCATTTCCATAAAGTAGAAATCACGGTTCTTGTCAACAAGAAACTCAACCGTACCTACACCTTCATATCGAACGGCTTTTGCTGCTTTAATTGCCGCCTCCCCCATTCGTTCTCTCAATTCCTCAGTCATAAATGGAGAAGGTGTTTCTTCCACCAGTTTTTGATGTCTACGCTGAATGGAGCAATCTCTTTCAGATAAGTGACAGGCGTTACCATATTGATCACCGGCAATCTGGATTTCAATATGTCTTGGTTCTTCAATGAATTTCTCCATGTAGATACCATCGTTTCCAAATGCTGCCCCAGCCTCTTGACGAGCTGAATCCCATGCACTTTCCATATCCTCTTCTTTCCAAACTATACGCATTCCTTTTCCTCCACCACCAGCTGTTGCTTTGAGTATGATCGGATATCTAACTTCTAACGCTGTTTTTTTCGCGTCATCCAAATCTTTTAGTAGACCTTTGGAACCTGGAATACATGGAACCCCAGCAGCTATCATTGTAGCTTTAGCTGTTGCTTTATCCCCCATTCCTGCTATTTGCTCTGGAAGTGCACCAATAAATTTTATTCCGTGTTCCTGACACACTTTGGAAAACTTCTCGTTTTCAGATAAAAATCCATATCCTGGATGTATGGCATCAGCATTGGTGATTTCTGCAGCAGCAAGTATATTTGGAATAGACAAATACGATTTAGAACTGATTGCTGGACCTATACAAACGGCCTCATCAGCAAATCTTACCGGCAAACTGTCTTTATCTGCGGTCGAATAAACAGCAACTGTCTTAATTCCCATTTCCTTGCACGTACGAATGACACGCAAAGCGATTTCACCCCTATTTGCAATAAGTATTTTCTTGAACATCGGTTATAGTTTTGGAGCCCATTACTGCGTAATGCGCGAAAAATTCAATTAAGCAGGATCAACTAAAAATAACGGTTGATCGTATTCCACTGGTGATGCATCATCCACCAACACTTTTACAATTTTACCCGAAACTTCAGATTCAATTTCATTGAACAATTTCATGGCTTCGATAATACAAAGTGTTTTACCCGGAGCGATATCATTTCCAACACCAACAAAAGGTTCTTTATCTGGTCCTGAAGAACGGTAAAACGTTCCAATCATCGGAGATTTTACAGTGATGTATTTTGATTCATCCCCTGCAGTTGACGATGCAGCAGCACCAGAAT
>JBILIM010000188.1:0-4420 GCA_044349985.1 Crocinitomicaceae bacterium | reverse complement strand
TGTGGTTGCCAAACCGCCCCTAAATCCAAGTCCAGAAGCAATGATATTAGCATTGAAGGTTAAACTGTTGGCCTCAAGCGCAATAACTCCTCCTAAAGTGCCGTTCCATGGTGTTCCAGTAATGTTTCCAGTAATTGTTGCATTTCCATATACAGGCACACGAACCAATTGAACCAATCCCGAGGTATTGTATGTATTGCAAATAGAACTTGAAAAAGTTAATGTATTCCCGTTTTTAGCAGAAACGATCAAAAATTCGAATTTACCTGCGCTATTGTAATTTGTTATTGATCCAAACGCCGCAATATTTCCTGTGGTTATAGCAGCTCCTTTCATTTGAATCAAAAGTACCTTATCTCCAATATTAAGACCTGTGGCATTTCCAACGGTCACTCCGTTATTCGAGATGTTGGTTACATTCGTATATTGATTAATGGTTCCCGAAATGTTCTGGGCAAATATTGCGTTCGTGAAAATAGCAAGCCCAAAAATTGATAGAAACGTTAAGAAAATTCGGCTGTTTATTTTCATACTCGTAAAAATAAACGTAAAATTTATTCATAAGTTGTTTGAAGAATTAAAAGTATTGCGCATTAATTAAAGAACCTTATCGTTAATTTTATCTTAATGGATTCCAATTATTCTCAAGAACAGTTTCACGTTTTATTTGATGAAAACTTTGATCATATTTTAACAGAAGAACAACGACTGTTAAGTTCTAAACTATTTGAATTCATCTTTAAAACAGATGGACGCAAAGTATTTATCCTAAGAGGGTATGCGGGTACGGGTAAAACATCAATGCTTGGTGCATTTGTTAAAAGTTTAACCCATCTAAAAATCAAAACAAAATTGCTCGCACCGACCGGTAGAGCGGCAAAAGTTTTTGCTTTAAAAGCTAAAAAAGAGGCATTTACCATTCACAAGCAAATTTATAGAAGTGGTAACCAATCCGGAGAGGTTGTAAAGTTGGACCTAATGCCCAATTTGCATACAAACACCTTATTTATTGTAGATGAGGCTTCAATGATTGCCAGTGATAATATTGATGTAAAGGAGGGGTCAAATTATCGAAACTTAATGGAAGACCTTATCAATTATGTCTTTTCGGGTAAAGACTGTTTCTTAATGTTTGTGGGGGATGAAGGTCAGTTGCCACCTGTTGGTTCTGATTTTTCTCCTGCGTTGAACGATGAATATTTGAATCATTTTTATCCCAATTTAAAGTGTATTTCTTTTTCTTTAAACAATGTTGTTCGGCAGGAGGCAGCCTCAGGCATTTTAAGTATCGCTACCACAATTCGATGTGGAAATAGGGTGAAAGGGATTTCAGATAGAAACAATTTAAGGGATGTTCAATTTATAAATGGATTAGATCTTCAGGATCAATTGGAGTCGGCATATAACCATTCCTCTTTTTCAGAAACGATAATTATTACCAGATCAAACAAAAGAGCGAACGCTTACAATGAACAAATTAGAAAACGATTGTTGTTTTTTGAAGAAATTATAAATGCTTCAGACAGTTTGATGGTGGTAAAGAACAGTTATTTCTGGCTGCCTGAAAAATCTTCAATTGGTTTTATTGCAAATGGGGAACTTCTGAATGTTAGACGCGTAATAAAATACGAGCACGTCTACAATGTGAAGTATGCAAGAATTTTGGTTGATTTTGTGGATTATGCTGATGAGGAACCTTTAGAAGTTTTGGTTTTTCTTGATGCCCTAAATGTGGAAGGACCTGCATTACCAAGGTCCTTTTTTAAGGAACTATTTTTTGAAATTGAAAAAGATTACGTTCACGAAAAGAATAAAAGAAAACGTTACGATTTAATTCTTAAAAATCCGTACTTCAATGCGTTACAAATTAAGTACGCTTATGCTGTTACATGTCACAAGGCTCAAGGTGGACAATGGGAACATGTTTTTGTTGACGGATCATTTCTTGCATTTGAAAATCAGGAAGAATCCATTAATAAATGGCTATATACTGCATTTACAAGGGCTTCAAAGAAACTTAATTTGATAAACTTTCCAAGTCAGTTTTGAACTTTATAGTGCAATTTCGGTCCATTTTATGGACGTTGCACCCACAGAAATTCTCAATTTACTCAATGAATTGTTGAAGCGGTCAATTACAATTTTTGCATCTTCTCGACTCAAATATGCACCTGCGAGAATACTCAATTCATTTTTTAGCTTTTGAAGAATAGTTGCTGTTCTGTATGCACTAAGGATATCATTTTTTGATAATTGATAACGTTGCATCAAATCGAGAATGGATGCATTGGAAATGTTTATATTCGATTTAACAGGATCTGTATACGAATTGATTTCCATGTGAATTTCACGATCCATATCAATCCAAACTTCGGATTTCCTCAATCTGGAATAGGTGGAATCCATTCTTGAAATAGGGTAGGTGTTGAGCTCAATTGGATGTAGGTCTTTTATGACGCTGCATGAATCCCAAATGCCAACTCCTTGTCCACGAGCGATAATGTTAAATGTTTTCTTCTTATTAAGCAACTGTTCAAAAAATTGCAATACTGCAACACTATCCGTTGTGTTTAACAGTGTATTCTCCAATTTCCAGCTATCTGATAGAAATACGTCTTCAAGTTCTATTTGAAGGCGCGCATCGTAATTGGGAACAGCATCTACAAGATTGACATGCAACATAACTTCATCAGATGTTGATGAAAGGCTATTTTCAGGAATAGCTATTAGTTTTATTTCAAATTCTTCCTGTCGCGCTGATGCCGGGAAGGTGAATTCTTGCGTATACAAATCGAAAGTAGTAGAATCTTCAAAGGTGTATAAGCCATCGTTTACCGAAAAACTCGCCCATTTAGTTCCGAATAAATCTTCGTAATAGCGCAATTTATTTAAATAAGCGGTTAATATGTCGGTCGCTTCAGTTTTTTGTCTTTCCAAATCAGCAATGGTTGCATTGAGTGCATCGTACTGTTTGTATAAATCAATAAGTGTATTTTGTTTTTTTCCTTTTTTAGATTTTCCTGAAATGGTAATCGGTTGGTTATCATTTTCAACCATGTAAGTTGGATCTTTTTTTAATTTTTTCCTTTCTTTACGCATTTCCTTTGTAGAGCGTTTAAGGGTATAAATGGGTTTCGTATGCAACGCATTATATTCAGCCTCATTTTTGTTCATTTCTACTTCAAGGTCCACTTTTATTTTTGCTAATTCTTCAAGATCCTCATTAAATCCGTTTTTTCCGTAGATCATTTCTTGCATGTAACCTACTTTATTGAATTTTAAATCATTGATTATACTTTGCAGCGTTCCTCCTTTTCCAAAAGTGGTATCAGGCGATAAAAAACGTGTTTCAGATGATCCAAAAAGTGGATATATGATGCCATTTTTTTTAATGACCACAGTGGTTTGTTTTTCAGAATTGTATCCCCACACATCGAAGTGAAGATTTGTCTCGCGTTTGCCTCCTACGGTTGACATGTTCAAAACAGCTGCTTGTTTTGGTTGTATGTTTAACTGCCCCTCTGTTTCAACCAATTGTAGTTGATATGGAAAAAAACCGATGGCCTTAGGCAATCCTTTATTCCAATCGCCTTTTTCATCTTTTTCCCTTTCTTCCAGGAGTCCCGAAGTATTGCTGCCATCTCCAGCAGCAATTAAACGATTGATGAATGTTGTAGCTTCACCACCAAGTGTTTGAAAAATTTCAAAAGATCGATCTTCGGTATACTTTTCTACCGCAAAACTAATGGCATTCAAAATTTGCATCCGTTCATTCAAGGAGCAATTCCTCATTGCTTCAATCGTGGCAATTTTATCGTTAAGTGACAAACTCGGATTAAGTGCATTGAATACTTTAGTTTGAATTGTTTTAATGCTGTCCTCAAGTTTGAATGCACACTCGGGAAGCGAGTCGATTAAGAAATCAATAAACCGTTCGTATTTTTGCCTGTAATTATCCAAATCTTTTTCATTTCCTCTAGCAGCCAGCAAAACTTTATTCAATTCCCACAGTGCCATTTTATTAGCGGTTTCTGAAAGGATTCCTTTAGCAGATTTTGAAATTTCTTCCGTTCTGATTACGAGTAATTCAGGTTTTTCCATGATGAGAATTTCAATAGAATCAAAATTCTCCGTTCCGTCTTTTAGAACGATTTTAGGACCTGTGTAATCAAAATACCTACCGATTTCATTACTGAGAATAGGACTTTTTTTGACAACATGGAAAAGATATGCCCGTTCCACAGTGTTGAGTTCTTGTTGTCCAGAAGCCAAAAAGGGAATTAAGAAGATAATAAAAGAAAGTAATCTCATAAAAAACAAATTGCCAAACGTAAAGCCCATCTAAAGGTAACATGGCAAAATCAAATTGTAATGTAAAAAACAAAAAAAAACCGCCGAAGCGGTTTTAAAAAGCAATTTT
>JBILIM010000187.1:0-4441 GCA_044349985.1 Crocinitomicaceae bacterium | reverse complement strand
TACTTTTTAGCGAAACCGATAAATGCGGTATAGTGACGTGCTTCGCTTTCCATCAAGCTTCGGTAAAAGTGCTTCAAATCATCATCGTTGATTTGTTCCGAAAGAATTTTAAAACGCTCGCAACTACGGGCTTCTATCATAGCGGCAAATAGCATTTGGTTCACAAAATGACTTGCTCTTGACCCACCTGATTTGTTTTTTTTAAGGTATTCGGCCAAGTCGTTAACATAGGGGTCTTTTCTTTCAAATCCGAGGTCCAAATTTCGTTCTAGGAGTTTATCGTGTACCAAACCGAAATGCTCCATTTCCTCTTGGCAAATAGCAGTCATTGCTTTCACAAGATCGGGATATTGAGGATACTGGACAATTATCGAAATGGCATTACTAGCTGCTTTTTGTTCACAAAATGCATGATCGGTAAGGATTTCCTGAATGTTTTTTTCAACGATGTTTACCCAACGAGGATCAGTAGGAAGTTTTAGACCAAGCATAAGTTTTTATTGCAAAAATAGAAGCTATAGTGCTATCTGTAATTATTGGACATTGATTATTTTTATACAAATTCCCAATAAAATGAAAAAAACGATACTCTTCACCATTGTCATGATTTGTCAGTTTGGTGTTCAAGCTCAAGTGAATGAAGCTCCAAAATTGGTTATTGGAATTGTAATTGATCAAATGTGTTATGAGTATCTATACAGGTATTACGATAAATTCTCTGATGATGGCTTTCGCAAACTCATGGAAAAAGGAACAAATTGTAGGAATACGCATTACAATTATGTACCGACTTTCACAGGTCCGGGACATGCATCAATTTATACCGGAACAACGCCAAATAATCACGGCATTGTAGCAAATGAGTGGTACGATCGAAATTCAAAAAGTGTTATCAATTGTGTTGATGATGCTAATGTCGTTCCTGTTGGAACCACCTCGAGTGATGGCTTATGCTCTCCACAAAACCTAAAAACAAATACGATTAGTGATCAGCTGAAATTAACCTATTCCGAATCGAAAGTTATTTCAATGTCCATAAAAGATCGAGGTGCAATTTTGCCAGGAGGACATTTAAGCGATGGTTCCTTTTGGTTTGATTACGCTACCGGTAGGTTCGTTTCAAGTAGTTTTTTTATGTCAGAACTCCCATCTTGGGTGAATACGTTCAACAATGAAAATTTAGTTGAAAAGCATCTTCAAAAAAATTGGGAGACCATGTATCCAATATCGAGTTATACAGAATCAGGCCCAGATGACACCCCATATGAACAAAAACTTGGCAATAAGACTACGCCTACGTTTCCATATAATTTATCGGAGTTATCCAAAGTAATAAACCCCAAATCTTTATTTACCATTACACCTTTTTCCAACACAGTACTCACAGATTTTGCTTTGCTTGCCCTTTCAAATGAGCAATTAGGCCAAGATGATGTTACGGACATGCTATGTATCAGTTATTCCACACCAGATATTGCTGGTCATAGTTTTGGGCCGTATTCTGTTGAAATAGAAGATATTTATTTACGACTTGACCTTGAAATTGCAAGATTAATTGACCGGTTAGAATCTGAAGTGGGGAAGAAGAATTTTGTTTTGTTTTTAACTGCCGATCATGCGGTAGTGCCAGTTCCTCAGTATTTGATTGATAACAACCTTCCCGGAGGCTACTTTTTTATGGATACCGTGTTAACTGAGCTTAGGAATCTAACTTCAGAAAAATTTGGTTTTGATCCTATTCTTGTAGAAGAAAATTTGTCCATTTATTTGGACCACGATAAAATTGAAATGGAGAATCTTCAAGTTGATGACGTGGCAACATTTATAGCTGATCAGTTGGAAAAATACGAAGAAATAAAGGCTGTTTATACTTCAAATGAATTGAAGAATGGCGCAGATGATGAATGGCGTGATATGATTTTTAGGGGTTATCATCCAAAAGAAAGTGGGGATGTGCTATTTATTTTAGAACCAGGATATTTGCCTAAATCCGTTGATAGTGAAACGGCGCGAAAAGGCACAAGTCATGGTTCTGCATTTAATTATGATACACATGTCCCATTGATGTGGTTTGGTGCGGGCGTAAAAGGTCAGGAAATACATCGAAAAATTGACATTACTGATATTGGAGCAACATTAATTAATCTGATGAATTTGCAACGTAATGGCGCAATGACAGGAGATCCAATAATTGAGCTTTTCAATTCTAAGCATTAAAGGTTATTTTTTCTAAAAATCAATTTGGATCCTTCTAGGCAAAGAAAAAACAATACGGTAGCCACAAGGATAAGGATTAAATTTTTTAATCCTGGATTGGAAATTTTAAAGAGTGATCCGAGCTGAGGTAGCAATAAGATTAGGGTCAGAATAATGAGTGCCAAACTTAAAATAACCATCGCAAATTTGTTTTTAAGAATGGATAACGGATTAAAATTAGGTTTGCTGGAAAGACTGCTCCAAATCAAAGCTACGTTTCCCAGAATTAGCGAAGAAAATAGTAATCCTCTTGTGGTTTCCTCCGAGTAAATTTCGTTTTTCGCAAAAAAGTAAACGATAAAAATTGTTGCAAGTAAAAGTAATCCTTTCAAGATGCTGTAAAGAATTTGCGACCAGCCAAAAAAAAGACGTTTTGGGTTTCTTGGAGGGCGTTGCATGACATTTCCTTCTAATGTTTGGGTTTCAAAAGCGATCGCACTTATAGGATCGATTATTAATTCTAAAAACACAATATGAATGGGTAGAAGTAGAATCGGTAGATTGTTATTTACAGCGGGTATTAAAGCGATTCCAATGATGGGAATGTGGATAGATAAAATATACGAAAAGGCTTTTTGAAGATTTTCGATAATTCCTCGACCCATTCGAATTGCTTTTACGATGGAATCGAAATTATCGTCTAATAGGATCAAAGATGCCGTTGCTCTAGCCATATCCGTTCCTTTATTACCCATTGCTATTCCAATATCTGCGGCTTTAAGCGCTGGAGCATCATTAATTCCATCTCCCGTCATGGCCACAATCGCTCCATTTTTTTGAAGAAGTTTTACAATTCTTAATTTTTGATCGGGTTTCACTCGGGCAATAATATTGCCTTTAGTTAGGAAATTTGCCAGTTCCTGATCTGACAATGTATCCATGGTTTCACCTTTTAAAACTGCTTTATTTGATGAAATACCTGTTTGCTCTGCAATGCCAATAGCTGTATTTGGAAAATCACCTGTTATGAGATAAATTTTGATTCCGGCTTTTTTACAAGTACGCACTGCTGCGGGCACCTCAGGCCTAATTGGATCTTCAAATGCAAATAAACCCTCAAATTGGTAATGCTTTTTAGGCAATTCAGTGGGAATAGTCGAGCCGGTTAATGTTGAGCTCGCAAGTGCAATAATTCGCTTGCCTTCATTGGCCATTTCGATGACTTTTTTTTCGAGCTCGCGAATCAATTTTGCATCATCAAAGCACATTTTGAAGATGGTTTCAGGTGCGCCTTTGCAATATACGTTTAGCGTTTCTTTTTTTTTATCCAAGATGATTCGCGAAAATGTCAAATCGAATGTGTTGAAAGGCCATTCTTTAACCATTGGGTATTCCTTGTCATCCTGGACTTTGGAAAGGCCATGAATCGCTTTATCCATAGGGTCCATACTCTCTGGATTGGTAGAGAGGGAAAGTTTGTCAAAGAGCATTTGAATTGTTTTCAATTGAAAATTTGGAGCCCCAAGATCTTTCCACGTTTCTTTTATGTAAACATGGGTGATTTTCATACTGTTTTGAGTGAGCGTTCCGGTTTTGTCGCAGCAAATTGCTGTCACCGACCCTATATTTTCGACTGCATTTTGTTTTCTCGTAAGTACCTTAATTCTACTGAGTTTAAGGGATCCCAGAATTGTAAATAGGGTAAAAACAACAGGAAACTCCTCAGGAAGAATGGCCATCGCAGCACTCAAACCATGTAATATTGCCTTTGTTAGGTCAAATCGGTTCACATAAAAAAGCGTCGCTACCGTAATGCTAAGAAAAATTCCGATTATCGAAAGGATGCGTATCAGTTTTCTAAATTCCTCTTGTAGTGGGGAAGTTTCTTTTTGAATGGTTTGTAATGATTTGCCTATTTTACCAATTTCAGTAGCAATACCTGTGCTTTGGACTTTCATAAATCCAGAGCCCTTTGTAATGAAAGATCCACTAAAGAGCTCGTTTTTATTTCGTTCACTTGATTTATACACATTAACGGATTCTCCTGTTAGAAAAGATTCATCAACGGCAATACCATCTCCGAAAATGTATATGCCATCCGCAGGGATAATGCACCCTTCCGTTAATTTTACAATATCATCGATGACCAGTTCTGTTGTTAAAACCCATTTCAATTTCTTATCTCTATAGACCATTGCTTTCGAAACAGCCAACTTGTTAAGTTCGAATAGTGCTTTTTCAGTCC
>JBILIM010000186.1:0-4456 GCA_044349985.1 Crocinitomicaceae bacterium | reverse complement strand
CTTCCTTGGTAAGGAAGAGGTCACGAGTTCAAATCTCGTCATTGGCTCATTGAAGGATTTTTTCACTCTACAAAGGGGTGAAATTTTGTGTATACATGAATTTGTTTTTTTTATTAACTAAGTAACAAGTAAACAATGGCTAAGGAAAATTTTGATCGTTCCAAACCACACGTGAATATCGGTACTATCGGTCACGTAGATCACGGTAAAACAACTCTAACTGCTGCTATTTCAAGCGTTTTGGCATCTAAAGGACTTGCGCAAGTGCGTGATTTCTCTTCAATTGACAATGCTCCTGAAGAAAAAGAGCGTGGTATTACCATCAACACTTCTCACATTGAGTATGAAACAGCTAACCGTCACTACGCGCACGTTGACTGTCCAGGTCACGCCGATTACGTAAAGAACATGGTTACTGGTGCTGCTCAAATGGATGGAGCAATTCTAGTGGTTGCTGCAACAGATGGACCAATGCCGCAAACGCGTGAGCACATCCTATTAGGACGTCAAGTTGGTGTTCCAAGATTGGTTGTTTTCATGAACAAGGTTGACATGGTAGACGATCCAGAATTATTGGAATTGGTTGAAATGGAGGTTCGTGAGTTGTTGTCTTTCTATCAGTACGATGGAGATAATGCTCCAGTAATCCAAGGTTCAGCTTTAGGCGCTTTGAACGGTGAAGAAAAGTGGGTAAAAACTGTTGAAGATTTGATGGATGCAGTTGATACATACATAGAATTGCCTCCAAGAGATGTTGATAAAGCATTCTTAATGCCTGTTGAAGACGTATTTACAATTACAGGTCGTGGAACAGTTGCAACAGGTAGAATTGAAACTGGAGTTATCAACTCTGGAGATCCAGTAGAAATTTTAGGTATGGGTGAAGTAAAACTTACTTCTACTGTTACAGGGGTAGAAATGTTCCGTAAAATATTAGATAGAGGTGAGGCAGGTGATAACGTTGGTCTTCTTTTAAGAGGTATTGAAAAATCTCAAATCAAAAGAGGTATGGTTATCTGTAAGCCAGGATCCACAACTCCGCATGTTGAGTTCAAAGCTGAAATTTATGTTTTGAAGAAAGAAGAAGGTGGACGTCATACACCATTCCATAACAAATACCGTCCTCAATTTTACTTCCGTACAACTGACGTAACAGGAGAGATTTTCTTGACAGACGGACGTGAAATGGTTATGCCTGGTGATAACGTGTCTATCAATGTTAAACTAATCGTTCCAGTTGCAATGGACAAAGGTCTTAGATTTGCAATTCGTGAAGGTGGTAGAACAGTTGGGGCAGGTCAGGTGACTGAAATTGTAGCTTAATATAATTGTTATACAATAATTTTAAAGGGGAGTTCGCTCCCCTTTTTAAACGGGTGTAGCTCAGCTGGTAGAGTAGTGGTCTCCAAAACCATTGGTCGTGGGTTCGAATCCTACCGCCCGTGCTTAAAAAGAGGTAACGTGTCAAAAATAAAGAACTATATAAATGAAACTGTGAACGAAATGGTTCACAATGTTACTTGGCCAACGTGGAAAGAATTACAAAACCACGCTATTATTGTAGTAATCGCCTCTGTGATAATTGCAGTTTTAATTTTTGCCATGGATTTCATATTTGGAAATAATTCGAGTACAAAAGATCCTGTTTGGGAAGGTGTACTTGGTTTCCTTTATAACATGTTTAATTAGATATATCATGAGTGAAATTAAAAAACGTTGGTATGTCGTAAGGGCCGTTAGTGGCAAAGAAAAAAAAGTCAAGGAGTATTTAGACCTTGAAATAGCGAGATTAAAACTTACAGATTTTATAGATCAAGTTCTTATACCTACAGAAAAGGTTTTTCAAATCCGTAATGGGAAGAAAGTTTCCAAGGAAAAAGCTTATTTACCTGGTTATGTTTTGGTTGAAGCGGCTTTGGTTGGTGAAGTAATGCATGTTATTAAAAGTATTCCTAATGTAATTGGTTTTCTAGGAACAGAGAAAGGTGGTGAGCCTGTACCAATGCGTTTAAGCGAAGTAAATAGAATACTTGGAAAAGTTGATGAACTTTCAGAAAATGAGGAAGAAATGAAAATTCCTTTTGTTGTTGGAGAGTCGGTTAAAGTAATTGACGGCCCATTCAACAATTTCAGTGGTGTCATTGATGAAATTAATGAAGATAAAAAGAAACTAAAGGTTATGGTTAAAATCTTTGGTAGAAAAAATCTTCTCGAGTTAAGTTATATGCAAGTCGAGAAGGAAATTTAAAAAGTATATTAACCGTAGGAGTGAGTGCGATTAAAGCTTCCCGCAGATGCTCATGTTTGACTACATAAATTAAATACAAATGGCTAAAGAAGTAGCAGCACTGATCAAATTGCAGATCAAAGGAGGTGCCGCCAATCCATCACCACCGGTAGGGCCCGCTTTGGGTGCAAAAGGTGTGAACATCATGGAGTTCTGTAAGCAGTTCAATGCTAGAACCCAAGATAGACCTGGCAAGGTAACCCCTGTAGTAATCACCGTTTATGGTGATAAATCTTTCGATTTTGTTTTAAAAACACCACCTGCAGCTGTGCAAATAGTGGAGCATACTAAAATCAAAAAAGGATCTTCCGAACCTAACAAATCCAAAGTTGGAAACATTTCTTGGGATCAAGTTAGAACAATTGCTGAAGATAAACTTCCAGATTTGAATTGCTTTACAATTGATGCAGCAATGTCTATGATTGCTGGTACAGCAAGAAGTATGGGCGTAACTGTTAAAGGTGGCGAAGCACCTAAAACTAAATAATTTGTGTTATGAAAAGAGTGTCTAAAAAAAGAAAAGAGATATTAGCTAAATTTGATTTGGCCAAATCTTACTCCTTATCAGAAGCATGTGATTTAGTTAAGGGTATTTCTACAACAAAGTTCGACGCATCAGTTGATATTTGTGTCCGTCTAGGTGTTGATCCTAGAAAAGCAAACCAAATGGTTCGCGGTACCGTGGCGCTTCCGCACGGAACGGGTAAAGATGTGAGAGTTTTGGTACTATGTACCCCAGATAAAGAAGCTGAGGCAAAAGCTGCCGGAGCTGATTTTGTTGGTCTTGACGATTACATTGACAAAATCAAAGGTGGTTGGACTGATGTTGATGTCA
Organism: Crocinitomicaceae bacterium; assembly: GCA_044349985.1. Taxonomy (GTDB): domain Bacteria; phylum Bacteroidota; class Bacteroidia; order Flavobacteriales_D; family Crocinitomicaceae; genus M0103. The sequence goes on along the minus strand of JBILIM010000186.1, from coordinate 1,334 downwards.
TTGTTACTATGCCTGCGGTTATGGGTAAGGTAGGTGCGTTGGGTAGAATTTTGGGACCTCGCGGACTTATGCCTAATCCTAAAACAGGTACAGTTACGATGGAAGTAGGTAAAGCAGTTGAAGAGGTGAAAGCTGGTAAAATTGATTTTAAAGTTGATAAATACGGTATTATTCACTCAGCAATTGGTAAAGTTAGTTTTGAAGGAGCTAAAATTAAAGATAATGCTAATGAATTGATTCAGCAGCTTATGAAATTGAAGCCTTCAGCAGCTAAGGGCACCTACATTAAAAGTATTTACTTGAGTTCTACAATGAGTCCTGGTATCCAAGTGGATGCAAAGTCTGTTGTTGCTTAAACATTGTAATTATGACGAAACAAGAAAAAGCACAGTACATTGATAACTTAGTTCATGAATTAACTGAATCTAATGTTTTCTATCTAGCAGATACTTCAGGCTTGACCGTTGATGTAGTAAATAGCTTACGAAGAAGATGTTTCCAATCTAACATTAAAATGCGTGTGGTTAAAAACACCCTGCTTGTTAAAGCAATGGATCGCGTTGAAGGTAAGAATTATGGAGATTTAAAAGACATCTTGGCTGGAGCAACCTCAATAATGTTTTGTGAGGTAAGTAATGCGCCTGCTAAGTTAATTCAAGATTTTCGTAAGAAAAATGATAAACCAATTTTAAAAGGTGCTTACATTCATGAAGCTACTTTCGTAGGGGATAATCAGTTAGATACACTTGTATCGCTGAAAAGCCGTGAAGAACTTATTGGTGAAATCATTGGATTACTTCAGAGCCCGGCTAAGAATGTGGTTTCTGGTCTTACAGGTGCTGGTAGTAAAATTGCCGGTATTCTAAAAACGCTTGGAGAGCGTAATTAATTAAATTTTTGTTGAACCTTTTTTTAAAAACAAATAAAAATGGCTGATTTAAAGCAAATTGCGGAAACGCTAGTAAACTTAACAGTTAAAGAAGTAAATGATTTAGCTGCAATTTTAAAAGATGAATATGGTATCGAACCTGCTGCTGCTGCTCCAATAATGGTTGCAGGTGGTGGAGCTGCTGACGGTGGCGAAGCTGCTGCAGAAAAGACAGAATTCGATGTAATTCTTAAGGCTGGTGGTGCAAACAAACTTGCTGTTGTTAAACTTGTAAAAGAGTTAACAGGTAATGGTTTGAAAGAATCTAAAGACCTTGTTGATGGTGCTCCTGCTACTTTGAAAGAAGGTGTATCTAAAGATGAGGCTGAAGGTCTTAAAAAGTCTCTAGAGGAGGCTGGAGCCGAAGTTGAGATTAAATAATTATCTTCTTCATACCAGGAAAGGT
>JBILIM010000302.1:0-3180 GCA_044349985.1 Crocinitomicaceae bacterium | reverse complement strand
AGAGCCAGAAGTCATTCCTTTTATCAATTCATTTGATTCATCAATAAAAGACAAATGAGCTCTTCCATATTCCCTGATTGCGGAAGGTAATACCTCTCCTCCAAATTGCTGGGCAAGATATTGTGCACCAAAACAGACACCTAACAAAGGTAATTTCCCTTTTATTTCTAACAAATTCGGATTAGGTGAGTTTTCATCCCTTACAGAGAAAGGACTCCCGGACAGAATTACTCCTTTGATATTCTCCCCAAGTTCTGGAACTTTATTCCACGGATGGATTTCGCAATAAATATTCATTTCTCTCACCCTTCTTGCAATGAGCTGGGTATATTGCGAACCAAAATCTAAGATTAAAATCATTTCATGCATACTACAAAGATACATTTTGTAGTCGAGCTATTTATTTCACAAAATGGCCAAGTTTCAACACGCCTTGTTAACAATTCAATATTAGGCTTCAGTGTAAATCGCAAACATCCCAAATACAGAATAGATGTATTGACACAAATCGCACTTTTTATATCTAAAACTTGCAATATTTCATTAATTTTGCGCTTCTTATAACAACTGAAATAAAGGATTAACATGTTAGCAGGACTACTCAAACAATTCTTCGGAGACAAGAGTGCAAAAGATAGAAAAGAATATCAACCTATAATCGATAAAACAAATAGTTTTTTCGAACAACTCAAGTCACTTTCCGACGATGATCTAAGGGCAAAAACGAAGGTTTTTCAAAATAAGGTAAATACAGAAATTGAGGCACTTGAAGCAGAAGTTGCTGAACTTCGTTCAAAAGCCACGGCTGTTGACACACCCATTGAAGAGAAGGAAGAACTCTTCGAAAGTATCGATAAACTCACCAAAAAAATTGATGAGAAAATCGAAGAAGTTCTTGCCGAAATCCTCCCTGAAGCATTTGCAGTTGTAAAAGAAACAGCAAGAAGATGGGCTGAAAATGGAAAACTGGAAGTTACAGCGCTTGATTTAGACATCGAATTGTCAAAAAAGAAAGATGGTATCAGTATCGAAGGGAACAAAGCCATTTGGTGGAACAAATGGACTGCAGCCGGAGGTGACGTGAGTTGGAACATGGTACATTATGATGTGCAATTAATGGGTGGCGCCGTATTACATAGAGGAAACATTTCCGAAATGCAAACAGGAGAAGGTAAAACATTAGTAGCAACACTTCCAGTATACTTAAACGCCCTTGCAGGAAAAGGAGTACATGTCGTAACTGTAAACGATTACCTGGCCAAACGAGATTCTGAATGGATGGGACCACTTTATCAGTTTCATGGATTAAAAGTGGATTGCATCGACAAACACCGACCAAATTCTGCGGAAAGAAAACAGGCCTATCTCGCTGATATAACGTTTGGAACCAATAACGAATTTGGTTTTGACTATTTGCGCGACAACATGACAGGAAGCGTGGATGAACTGGTTCAGCAAAAACATCATTTTGCCATAGTGGATGAGGTCGATTCCGTATTGATTGATGATGCTAGAACACCATTGATCATATCTGGTCCGACCCCTAGAGGTGACGAACAAGAATACGGCCAATTGAAACCTAGAGTTGAAGCGATTGTAAATGCGCAGCGACAGTATGTTACACAATGTCTGGCTGACGCAAAAAAATTGTTAAGTGTAATTAATGCCCCGGCCGAATCAGGTCAAGATGCCAAACAAATGCTCGAAGATGGAGGAATTGCTTTACTTAGAGCCTTCCGAGGTTTACCTCGAAATAAAGCTTTGATCAAGTTTCTATCTGAACCAGGGATCAAAGCACACTTACTGAAAACTGAAAATTATTACATGCAAGAGCAAGGTAAGCACATGAAGAAAATTGATGTGGAGCTTTACTTTGTGATTGATGAAAAAAACAATACCATAGAGCTAACAAGTAAAGGAATCGATTTAATTTCGGGTAAAGAAGACCGCGATTTTTTCATAATGCCTGATATCGGCTCAGAAATAGCGAAACTACAAAAAGAAAATCTTGACAAGGAGCAATACCTTGTCAAGAAAGACATATTAATTAGAGAATACAGTATTAAATCTGAGCGCATTCACTCCGTAAATCAACTTTTGAAAGCTTACACGCTTTTTGAAAAGGAGGTTGAATACGTTATTATGGACGGTAAAGTAAAAATCGTTGATGAATCAACTGGTCGTATCATGGAAGGTAGACGGTATTCAGACGGATTGCACCAAGCCATTGAAGCTAAGGAAAACGTTAAAGTTGAGGCTGCAACGCAAACCTATGCGACGATTACATTACAAAATTACTTTAGAATGTACCATAAACTGGCAGGTATGACCGGTACAGCAGAAACTGAAGCAAAAGAATTTTGGGATATTTACAAATTGGACGTTGTTGTCATTCCAACCAATAAATCGATTGTTCGTAAAGATAAGAACGATCTCGTTTTCAAAACGGCACGCGAAAAATACACCGCGGTTATCGAAGAAATTGGGGAATTGGTTGCTGCGGGACGTCCCGTCCTAGTTGGAACAACGACAGTTGAAATCTCCGAGCTATTGAGTAGAATGTTGAAAATGAAGAACATTCCTCATCAAGTTTTGAATGCCAAATACCATCAAAAAGAGGCTGAAATCGTTGCTGAAGCAGGAAAAGCAGGAGCCGTTACGATCGCTACCAATATGGCTGGACGTGGAACCGATATTAAATTGGGTTCTGGTGTTAAGGAAAGTGGTGGTTTAGCAATTATTGGTACTGAACGACATGATTCTAGGCGCGTTGACCGTCAGTTGAGAGGTCGTTCTGGTCGTCAAGGGGATCCTGGATCTTCTCAGTTCTTCGTTTCATTGGAAGATGATTTGATGCGAAAATTCGGTTCCGAAAGAATTGCAAAAATAATGGACCGAATGGGACTTAAAGAAGGTGAGGTAATCACCCACTCTATGGTATCCAAATCCATTGAAAGGGCTCAAAAGAAAGTCGAGGAAAACAATTTTGGCATTCGTAAAAGATTGTTGGAATACGATGACGTAATGAACCAACAGCGTAAACGAATTTACGAGCGAAGGAAAAATGCACTTTATGGCGAGCGCCTTGAATTGGATATCGACAATATGCTTTATAATGTTTGTCGCGCACGAGTAGCCTCATACACCTCTGAAGATTTTGAAGGTTTCGAATACGATTTG
>JBILIM010000007.1:0-16649 GCA_044349985.1 Crocinitomicaceae bacterium | reverse complement strand
AAGTTCAACCAAACCTTTTAATTGCTTTTTGATTTTATTTCTTGCTCTGAAAAGATATACTTTTACTTGAGAATCTGTAAGTTCTAGGATTTTACCGATTTCCTCATAGGAGTATCCTTCTAAATCACGAAGAAGAATAATACTTTTTTGTATCGGTGGTAAAATACCCACAGCCCTATTCACTACCTCATTCGATTCAAATAAATTAACCGTTTTCGGCATTGTTTCGGGCAGTTTTTCATCACCAATTAACTGAATCCGTTGCTTCTTTCTTAGAAAATTCAACATGGCATTGTGAGCGCACGTAAACATCCAAGATTTGGCTTTTTCAAATTCAATCGCCTTTCGGTGAATCCATAGTTTCTCAAATACATCTTGCACAATATCGTTGGCATCATCTTCATTTCGAAGAAACCCCAAAGCAAAACCATACAGCTTATCGCTGTGCAGTTTAACAACATTATTGTACTCGACTCTTTTCAATTTTTGGAGAATAAAATCGCAATTAAAACAATCTGCGAACTGTAAAAGTTACATGGTAGCCGTTTTAGCGAACACTAAATTAGCCAAATCGAATTAGTAATGAACATTAATATGTTATGAACGAACAAACCTGCTCTTAATTTGAGTATTTACCGTTTGTGATTGAACAAAAAAATAATGCATCAATTCTTGACAACAAATAGAATTTCGAATTCCGTAAAAACTTATTTTTACGCTCATTACTAATGCTAAAACCCATTGCATGTTAAAAGCAAATCGTCTTTTCGATATTCCGTACATTCAACAAAATGAAAAACCTAACGAACGCATGTTCGTGTCAAAGTTGAATGGCAATTGGGAACCCATATCAACTGTTAATTTTCTAGATGCTGTATCAAAAGCATCAAAAGGTTTGATTGGTTTAGGGGTATTGCCCGGAGACAAAGTTGCATTGGTTTCAAGCAATCGACTGGAATGGAACATTTTAGATATTGCTATTCAGCAAATCGGGGGAATTGTTGTTCCGCTTTATCCTACAATTTCTTCAAGTGATTACAATTATATTTTGAATGATGCTTCGTGTAAACTATGCTTTGTAGGAACATCCGAAATTGCGCTCAAAATTGCTGAAATCAAGGATCAAACTCCAGTTACCCACCTGTACACTTTTGATAAGGTTGAAACATTTGAACATTGGACAGCCTTGCATAATTTTTCAAGTGATGTTTCAGAAAAACACATTCAGGAACGCAAAGATGCGGTAAATATAACCGATTTGGTTACCATCATTTACACTTCCGGCACTACGGGCAACCCAAAAGGGGTCATGTTAACACATCAAAATTTACTCTCAAATATTGAATCGTGTATGCCGCTAATTCCGGTAAAAAGTAATTCAAGAGTTCTAACCTTCTTACCAGTTTGTCATGTGTACGAGCGCATGCTGCATTACTTGTACATGTATGTGGGATGTTCCATTTACTTTGCTGAATCGATTGACACCATAGGTGAAAATATCAAGGAGGTAAAGCCTCACATGTTTACAGCAGTTCCGAGACTGATTGAGAAGGTTTATGAAAAAATCGTTTCAAAAGGAGAATCATTGACAGGTATAAAAAAGAAGCTTTTCTTTTGGGCGGTTGAAATAGGAGAAAAATTTGATACAGCAGGCAAAAATCCGCTATACAAAATGCAACTGGCAATTGCACGAAAGCTCATTTTCTCGAAGTGGCAAGAGGCTTTAGGTGGAGAAATCATAGCAATCGCCTCAGGAAGTGCTGCACTTCAACCCAGATTAGCTAAAGTATTTTATGCTGCTGGCATTCCTATTTTGGAAGGTTATGGTTTAACAGAAACTTCACCTGTAGTTTCGGTAAACAATTTCGTTAAAGGTGTGAAATTTGGTTCAGTTGGTAAAGTATTGGGTGACGTTCAGGTTTTGATTGCAGAGGATGGTGAAATCAAAGTTAAAGGTCCGAATGTCATGCTTGGATACTACAATCAAGAGAAGGCAACCACGGAGGTAATTGATGAAAATGGATGGTTTTGTACCGGTGACATAGGTCATATCTGTGAAAACAAGTTTTTACACATAACGGACAGAAAAAAGGAAATTTTCAAGACTTCCGGAGGAAAATACATCGTTCCTCAAATGATTGAAAATAAGTTAAAAGCATCCCGGTTTATTGAACAGGCTATGGTAGTAGGTGAAAGTCAAAAATTTCCGGCGGCCTTTATCATTCCCAATTTCAATTTTATAAAAGATTGGTTAATTCGAAAAGGTCACGAAGAAAATGCACAATTAAGCAATGATGCATTGGCAAAGCTTCCAATAGTTATTTCCAGAATTCAAAAAGAAATTGACCACATCAATGCTGATTTAGGAAATTGGGAACAAATCAAAAAGTTTGTCTTGCTTCCAAATGAATTCACCATTGCTTCAAATGAACTTACTCCAACTTTAAAATTGAAGCGAAAAATCATTTTGGAAAATAATAAAAACGTTTTCGAAGCGCTTTACGACTAGGCTATTTTACCCCAATCCGGTTTATTTCGTAGCACCTCACTTAGAAGAATCCGAAGAACTTCGTGTTTTGTTGTTTCCAACCTTGGATCAGCGTCGAGAATTTTTCGTGCCTCTTCCCTGGCCTCGCTAACCAATTCTCCATCTTTCGCTAAATCTGCAATCTTTAAATTCAATGCCCCACTTTGTTGCGTTCCCATAATGTCGCCAGGCCCACGTAATTGTAAATCAACTTCAGCAATTTCAAAACCGTCATTGGTTGAAACCATTGTTTCGAGTCGTTTTAAGGAATCTTTAGAAAGTTTATCCCCGGTCATTAAAATACAATACGATTGTTCAGCGCCTCTGCCGACCCTTCCGCGTAGCTGATGCAATTGCGAAAGTCCAAAACGCTCTGCACTCTCAATAATCATAACGCTGGCATTCGGAACGTTCACACCAACCTCTATAACGGTTGTTGCGACCATGATTTGCGTTTCTCCGGCTACAAATCTTTGCATTTCAAAATCCTTTTCTTCCGGTTTCATTTTGCCATGAACCATACTAATTTTGTATTCAGGAAGCGGGAATGCTCTAGAAATGGCTTCGAAACCACTCATCAAGTTATTGAAATCCAACGTTTCTGATTCTTGAATAAGTGGATAAACAATGTAAACTTGCCTGCCTTTTTTCACCTCATCTTTAATGAAACCAAAGACCCTCAAACGATACGATTCGTATCTATGAACTGTAGTAACAGGTTTTCTTCCCGGTGGCAATTCATCAATAACTGATACGTCAAGATCTCCATAAAAAGTCATAGCTAAAGTCCTTGGTATGGGTGTAGCTGTCATCACCAAAATATGCGGTTCTGTTACATTTTTGGCTCGCATTTTTGCACGCTGGGCAACCCCAAACCTATGCTGTTCATCAATGACAACAAGTCCTAAATTTGAAAATTTAACTTTTTCTTCCATCAAAGCATGGGTCCCAATCAACAGGTTTAAATTTCCACTTTCGAGGCCCTCGTGAATTTCGACGCGTTGTTTTTTCTTTGATGATCCGGTGAGTAATCGAACGGAAATTGGCAATTCTTTTAACATTGATGAAATGGTTTCATAATGCTGCGCTGCAAGAATTTCAGTTGGTGCAATTAGCGCCGCCTGCAATCCATTCCCAACCGCCATTAGCATTGTCAACAAAGCAACGAGTGTTTTACCACTACCCACATCCCCTTGAATTAATCGGTTCATATGTCTGCCGTGTAAAACATCTTGACGAATTTCTTTCAATACCCTTTTTTGTGCACCCGTTAACGGGAAAGGTAAATATTGATTGTAAAACACGTTAAATGGCTCACCTACTTCAGCAAAAACAAAACCTTTACCTTTTTGCATTCCAATATGCTTTCGAATTAACAATTCCATTTGAAGCAACAATAATTCTTCAAATTTTAACCGTCTTCTCGCCTGTTGAAACTGATTGAAATCCGTTGGTTTATGTACCAAAGACAAAGCAAATTCTTTTAAAATTAAATACTTACTTTGCAATAAGCCATCAGGTAATGTTTCTGGAATTTTGCCTTTAATCAATTTAACCAATTGTGCGGTTAATTTCTCAATACCTCTAGAATGCAATCCCTTAGCCGATAGTTTTTCGGTGGAAGAGTAAATAGGCTGTAATCCAGATTGTTGGGTGAGCTCCGTCCAAAGTGTTAACTCGGGATGAGGAACATGCCAAGAATTGCCATATACCTTCGCCTTTCCATAAAGCTGGTACTCCTCTCCTATTTTTAACTGTGGTTTTATCCACTTAATTCCTTGGAACCACACCAAATCTATTACACCGGTTTCATCTTGAAATTTCGCAATCAACTTCTTTCCTCTTCCTGCGCCAGCATCTAAAATCTGAACAATTCGTCCTTTGATTTGCGCACTATTTTCAAGATAGGGTAAATCAGAAATTTTATGATATTGTGAGCGGTCAACGTAACGAAATGGAAAATAATGCAATAAATCTTCATATGTTGCAACACCAATTTCTGCGCGTAACAATTCTGCACGTTGCGGTCCAACGCCTTTTAAAAATTCAATGGGTGTTTTAAGAAATGGAGTCACCCGGTAAAAATAACCAAAGCCAAGGAATTCAATACTGTCGGTTTAGGACTTATTTTTTGTCACTGAACGCTTTTAAACCTTTTTCGAGAAATGAACGGTATTCATCGATATTGGGCGTATAACCAATTGCTTCAGTCAAATCATTTCCTTCCAAATCTTGAACGATATAGAGCGGCTGTGAAATTTGACCGTACTTTTCAATTTGATAATCAGACCATTTGTTACCCACATTTTTCATCATACCCTTTATATTTTCAGAGTATTTCCATTCTGACTCGGGTAACAACTCCCGATCATCACAATACAGAGATACGATAACGAATTTATTATTTAGTAAGGGCCTGATGGCATCATTCGTCCAAACAGTAGATTCTGTTTTCCGGCAGTTAGCGCAAGCATGTCCTGTAAAATCAACCAAAACAGGTAAATTCTTCAATTTAGCATATGCTCTACCTGTATCCAAATCGTGAAAAACCATTATCGAACCGTCGCCCACTTCATGCATGTATTGTCGGTATTGACTGAAGGCTGGATCAGCATTAGAATTACCGCCATCACTTGTTCCACGATTGAATCTAAAATTGTCTTCTGAATGGGTTCTTGGTGGCGCCACGCCGTCAATCATGCTGAGGGGTGCACCCCACATACCAGGTAACAGGTAGATGGCAAATGTAAGCGCTAAAAATGCAAACATAAATCGGGGAACGGATAATTTTTCTACCGGGGAATCATGAGAAAAACGCACTTTTCCAAGTAAATACAATCCCATAACAGCGAAAAGCACAAACCAACTCGCTACAAAAATCTCACGAGTTAAAAGATTCCAGTGGTAAGCCAGATCAACCATACTTAAGAATTTCAGTGCTAAAGCTATCTCCAATAGTCCCAAAACAACTTTTACGCTGTTCAACCAACCTCCAGAAGATGGCAATGAATTCAACCATCCTGGAAAAATAGCGAACAATGTAAATGGCAATGCTAAGGCAAGTGAAAATCCAAACATGATTACAGCTGGGCCAACAAGTGATCCTGAAGCTGCGGCTTCTACTAAAGAGGTGCCGATTATCGGACCTGTGCATGAAAACGAAACAAGCGCTAAGGTAAATGCCATAAAGAAGATACCAATTAAACCGCCTTTTTCCTCCGCTTGTGCTGACTTATTCACCCATTTACTTGGCATTCTGATTTCAAATGCACCCAAGAAGGAAAACGCAAAAACCATGAATACTAGGAAAAACACTAAATTGACCCAGACATTTGTAGACAATTCGTTAAGACCTGTAGGCCCCATAATTGCGGTAACAAGTAAACCAAGCGCTACATAAATTATAATTATGGAAAACCCATAAATCAAAGCGCTCATAATTCCCTTTGATTTTGACTGCGATTGTTTGGTAAAATACGAAACAGTCATAGGTATCATTGGGAAAACGCATGGTGTTAGCAACGCAACAAATCCAAATAAAAATCCTGTGAAGAAAATCGCAAATAATCCTTTTGATGCTAAATTACCCTTTTCTTCTTTTTTATCCGAAACCTTTGATTTTGCATCATCCTTTGTAGTGGTTGTCAGCGTATCTTTTCGTGGTTCGTCTAGACCAAGCAAGGGATCTGTAATCGTTGAAGCAGTATCTGTTGCTAAACCTTCTGCTTTCCCATCCTGATTGAATCCACTCACTTTTATTTTTGCAGTCTGATCCGGAGGAAAAATACAGCCTTTTTCATCACAGATTTGAAAGGCATAATCGAACTTTAAATCAAACGCTTTGTCAGAAAGAACTTTTATTTTTTGCTTAAAAACAGCTTTTTCTTCAAAATACAATGAAGTCCCTAAGTCATCAACTACTGTTTTGGGTTTTATTCCATCTTGCAACTTTCCAATTAACGAGAAATCGGTTGACTTCGCAAAAATGAACTTTGTTGGATAACCAGTCATGTCAGCCTTATTCGGATCGTGATTCACTGAGAATACATGCCAATGCGTTTTAAGTTTCGCAGTACCAACAACATAAGCCGTCTGATCGTCTATTTTTTCTATTTTAAAGGACCATTGAATTTTTTTTGTCCAATCGTTATCGTCACCTCCGGGCATACTCAGCTGGCCAAAAAAGACATTACATACAAACAAAAATAGTACTGATAAAAATGAATGTTTAATGTGTTTTCTCATTGTATTGTTTATCGGTTAAGGAATAAGTTCTATTGTTAATTTTTCTTCTGTTGGCGGCAAACACATCGTATCGTTGCACATCATATAACTTACCACCACATCTAAACTTGCTTGCGAAGTTAAAATTATCTTTTGCTTAAAATCCACTTCCTTTTCAAAATACATTAATTCTGCACCAAAAGCTTCATCGAAATGTACAATTGGCTCTGGTTCTTCAACCGGTCCGTTCAATTTTAATCCACCAGTCGTCGATAAAGAAAATGATGTAGGGACAGGACCTGAAGCAGGATCAATATGCTGACTGTAAATATGCCATCCGTTGGAAATAGCAGATTTTATTATTACTGATGAATCGGATGCATCGAATTCAATTGACCAGACAGCCTTGTTTTGAGCAGTGCTGTTCAGTACACACGATAAACCAATAAAAAGTATTAAAAATTGTCTCATTAAAGATGTCTTGAAATCAAATATAATTTTGATTTTGAATTTTGGAGCGGGAGTTTAACCTTTATTCTTGGAATCCTAAAAACGAATTTCCACTACATTAGCAATGGGAATCCAAACAGCTCCCTTAAGGCAAATGAACTTTGATCCTGCCGCCCATATGGTAGTTTCTACACGTTTTAACCCTTGATCACATTCAAAAAAAATACTCACTTTCCCTTTTTGAGAATTTCCAAGTTGTGTTGCTTTACTGATTTGATCCAATAAATCATTGGCTTGATTAATTGCTTTTGAGTGAAGAAACGAAAGTTGAGGAATAGATTCCTTTTCTATCAATTGGGCTGTTGCTCGTAAATCCATTCTGAAAGGGTTTTACCAAATATAAAATAAAATGAATTCGAAAATCAAATTTTAAGAGAAATTATTTCAAGTCGTATTCAAGTTGGCAAGGGCATCCTGGCTTGGGCGCTAATCGATTGATCAACAAACTGTTTACTTTGGTAAAGGTATTTTCCGGTGATGGCAATCATTGCTGCATTATCCGTGCAATATTCAAATTTTGGAATAAAGACCTTCCAGTTATTTTCTTTTCCTTTTTCAATGAGTGCATTCCTCAATCCTGAATTGGCAGAAACACCGCCCGCAATGGCAATTTCACTGATATTCAAATCATTGGCACATTTGGTGATTTTTTTCATCAATATTTCAACGATAACCCGCTGAATTGATGCACAAAGATCATTGATGTTTTCTTGTATAAAATCAGGATTCTGTGCAGTCATCTTCTGCAGAAAATAAAGTATTGAAGTTTTTAAACCACTGAAACTAAAGTCATAACCCGTAATAACGGGTTTTGCAAATTCAAACGCATTAGGATTTCCCAACTTGGCATGCTGATCAATTTTTATTCCTCCTGGATAAGGGAAACCAAGAAGTTTCGCCGCTTTATCAAAGGCCTCACCTGCAGCATCATCGATAGTTGAACCAAGCACTTTCATTTTTAAAAAATCTTCAACCAATACGATTTGTGTATGTCCACCTGAAACGGTAAGGCATAAAAATGGAAATTCAGGTTTATCTTTTCCTTCATCCTCAATAAAATGCGCCATCACATGTCCCATCATATGGTTCACTTCGATTAAGGGTTTATTCAAGGAAAGAGCAAATGCTTTAGCGAACGACGTCCCTACCAACAAGGATCCCAAAAGCCCTGGGCCTCTTGTAAAAGCTACCGCATCAATAGCTGCAGCGTCTATTCCTGCCATTTTCAGTGCTCCGTCTACAACTGGAATTATGTTCTGTTGATGCGCACGACTGGCCAATTCAGGAACAACCCCTCCATACAATTCATGTACTTTTTGACCCGCAGTTAAATTCGATAAAACCGTATTGTTTTTTAACACGGCGGCTGACGTATCATCACATGATGACTCAATACCTAAAATGATTATATCTTTTTGCGCCAAGATTGTTTAAATTTGTATTAGTATGTCAAAATTATTCAAATTTATCGGACGTTTTGTCGGAATCACATTTGAGTGGATTTTGATTCTGTTTATTGCCTTTGCTTTTTTCATTCGCACCAGTGAATTTCAGACTTTTTTAGCCCAGAAATTGGCCTCATATCTTTCAAAAGAGCTGAATACAACTATAAAAATAGATAAAGTTGATGTACTATTTTTTGATAGGGTTGCGTTAGACGGCGTTTTAGTACTTGATCAGAAAGCTGATACACTGTTGTCGGTCGCTACAGTATACGCTAATATTGATGCAATAAACCTGAAAGAAAACAGCTACAAAATTGGTAAAGCAGAATTAGAAAAAGGCATTTCACACATTTACAAGGACAAGAAAAGCGGCACGTTCAATTTCCAGTTTTTGGCAGATTATTTCAAAAACGATAAACCCAAACCTAAAGGTGAACCCATAAAATTAGCAGTTGAAGTTTTGGCGTTAAATGAATTGGCCTTTAAATTCGACGATAATCAAATTGAAACAAAACCTTTCGGTATCGATTATGCACATTTGCATTTGAAACCCCTGAAAGTTGAGTTGAGTCAATTTAATTTTGGAAAAGACAAGATTGGCCTACACATAGATAATCTTGCCGCCAAAGAAAAATGTGGATTAGAAATCCAAAATTGGACTTCTGATGTAATGGTTTCGCCCAAAGGGGTTCGGTTGGACAATGTTGACATCAAAACAAAACGTTCAAACATTTTTATTAAGAAATTTCATTTGCTAACGGATCGTTATGAATCGTTTAAATCGTTTAATGACAGTGTAATTTTTGATGCTGAAATATTAAAAAGTAAGGTTTCAACTGCAGATATAGCCTATTTTGTCCCTGCGTTGGAGGGGATGAATCAAACCTGCACGATTCAGACAAAAATAAAGTCGAAACTTAGCGAACTTCTTCTCGAAAATCTCATTTTTAAAACCGGTAAAAAGAATCAATTAAAAGGAACCTTTCGTTTGCCAGATTTCAGAAATGTTAAAAGCTCAAAACGAAAACAGCTCTTACATTATGCTTATTTCGATTTATCAGAAATTCAAAAAATTAAGTTACCAAAAAGTGCAAAAAAACCCTTTTTAAATCTGGATGCAAGCATCGCAAGCAACCTTTTTATTGAACTTAAGGAAGTGAATTTTGAAGGTAGTGTTTCAAATTTCAAATTAAAGTGCAAAAAGCTTGAAACAGCGAATGGAAAATTAAATTTAGAAAATGGTGTACTCATCAATTCTAATGATGATTTTAAATCATTTGATTTTCATCCTGTTGTTTCTAATAAACCAATGGTGGTTGCAGATGATTTAAATCTCAAGGCTATCACCGGATCAAATCAGCTGGGTGTTTTTAATGGACAAATCCGCCTCGATGGTGCAGTTGGTGGAAAAGATAAACTGAAATTGGAAAACATTTTTGGCGCCATTGACCGCATTGATCTTTCAGGTTATTCCTATCAAAGTATTTTAATAGACAACTCAAGCTTCATTAATGAGATTATTAACGGTAAAGTCAGGATCTCTGATCCAAACCTGAAAGCCAAATTCGACGGTTTTGTTGATCTGGGTAAAAACAAAAAAATAAACTGTAACCTGGATCTTATTAACGCAAATTTGGGATCATTAAATATAACCAAATCCTCAGGAATTTCATTACAGTCCAATTTTGATATTGACATTTCAGGTTTTGATCCAAAGCTCATAAAAGGTACTGTTAAAGCAAAGGATTTCAAGTACATTGAAACCAACAAATCTTTTTCGGACTCCCTGTTAAATTTGGAAATAATTGATCTTGTAGATGGTAAAAAGTATACGCTTAAATCTTCGATTGCCGATGTTACTATTGACGGAAAAGTGAACTTTCAAACCATAGGTGGTGATCTGATTTCTCAATTCAATAAAGTATTTCCGTCCGACATAACCGGATTATCCCAAGATAAGGTAAAATCTAAGAATCCAAGTCAGTTCACTTACAACATTCAACTTAAAAAAATCAACGACTTTTTGTCGATTTTCGCACCTGATTTAACCATTTTAGGTACCACTAACATTCATGGGAATTATGACGGTTTGCAAGAACTTTTTAAATTGAAAATCAATTCTGAAAAATTAAAATACCAAGAAATTGTTTTTGACCAAGTGGCGTGTGATCAGGATTTGTTAAAGGAAAATGTTACAGCAGACTATAAAGTAAATAATATCGAATTAACAGACAGTATTCATCTTGAAATTGTGCATTTTCGAACCAATGGAACACAAAGAAACTTGGAATCTTTTCTATCCTGGGATACGCTAACTCCAAATACGTCATATATAAATTGGACAACGAATTTAACGGGTAAGAATAAATTAAACTTTAAGTTAAAACCCTCGTTTTTTGCAATCAACAAGCTGAGGTGGGATATTGAAAAAGAGTCTGATATTGGAATTGAAGAACAGCAAGTTATTATCCGAAACCTGAAACTTCAAAGAGGAAAGCAAATTATTTCCTTAAACGGAGCACTTTCCAAAAACACTTCAGATGTACTCACCTACAAGCTTAAAGAAATTGATCTTGAAGACATCAGTCAATTTTTTGGATCTAAAGTCAAATTAAAAGGCGTTGTAAATGGCTACGGTTCCTTATCCAAGTTTTACACAGACCTCACCTATGAAGGTGATCTTTTCATAAACGGATTATATGTCAACGAAGCAGAAATAGGAAATCTATTTGTGCTCTCAGATTGGAATAAATCTAGGGAAAGTATTGCTTTGGAAGGAGACTTGATGTTCAGAAACAATAAAACATGTCAGTTTAAAGGTGATTATTTCACCAATCGAGACAAAAACTCGCTGGCATTTGACATCAATTTCAACAATACAGATATACGTTTTGTACAAGATTTTTTAGATGCCAGCACCATTTCCAATCTTAAAGGAACCTTGTTTGGAACAATTGAAGTATCCGGAACACCTTCAGATCCAAAAATTAAAGGGGATGTGCAACTGAATGAGGGTAACATAAAACTGGAACTTTTAGGCGCAAACTTCGGATTAAACGGTAAAATCAGCATCAGTGATAATCTCATTTACATCAAAAAAATGAATCTAATTGACGAATTAAACGGTAAAGGTACACTCGAAGCTAAAGTTATCCACAACAACTTTACCAATTGGAATTATCGTTTAGATGTCGACCTAGCTCCAGGCAATTTCTCTTTGAATCAAAATGTCTCTGATCGTTTTTTGATTATGAACACCGCATATAAGGAAGGTGAAATTTATCACGGAACGGCATTTGTAAAAGGAAGTGCCACCATTTTCGGGACCACCAAAGAAACCACTATTGATGTGGATGTTGAAACAAGAAAAGGTTCCTCCATATACTTTCCTATGTATGGTCAAGCTGACTTAAAAGAAGACAAAGGATTTATGACCTTCGGTAAAATTTCCGAATTGAATGCAAAAAAGGAAACCTTGAAAGAGGAAATTAAGGAAAAGCACTCTTTAATAATGGATTTGAATTTTAAGGTGACCCCGGATGCAAAAATGAAAATCATTTTCAATCAAAACACCAATGACGAAATTACAGCAAACGGGAATGGTGACATCAACATGAAAATCAATCGCATGGGAGATCTCACCATGAACGGAATTTACACCATAAAAGAGGGAAAATATAATTTTGCGATGGGACCCGTTTACAGGCAAGAATTTGCTATTGACGAAGGTGGAACAATCGCATGGAAAGGAGATCCAACTCAAGCCACCTTAGATATTAAAACAAAAATTGATGTCATCGCAAATTTAGCCGAGCTCTCCCCTAATGAAATCAATAACACGGGTAATTCAAGACAAAAAGTAAATTGTTATTTGTTGTTAACAGATAAACTCACAGCGCCACGCATAGATTTTGACATAAAAGCCCCTAAAGCCGATGAAACAGGCAAGGCTCTCATAGCTAGGGTAACCAGTGATAAGGATGAATTAAAAAGGCAATTTGTCTCTCTAATTTTTTGGAAAAGATTCCAGCCACTTAAAGGAACTGCAACAGCAAGCGGATCAGCAGCTCTTGACCTGGTAACAAACCAAATTAACTCTTTGCTCTCACAAATTTCAAACGACTACAGAATGGGAGTCAATATGGACAAAGATGAAATAACGAAAGAAAGTACTTATGAATTTGGTGTTTCTAAAGGATTTTTGGATAACCGGCTTATCGTAAGTGGAAGTTTTGGTGTAGAAAGCAATACTGGAAATTCGGGTTCAGAAAATGCACTTATAGGAGATGTTAGTCTTGAATACCTGCTCAATGAAAGCGGTACTGTCCGTGTAAATGTTTTTAACGAATCAAACGACAACTCGATTATCAAAGACAAAAATCTGGGATTGTTTACACAGGGAGCGGGATTCAATTACCAAGAAGAGTTCGATAATTTTGAAAATTTCAAATTGGGACAATATTTCTTGGATATTTTTCGCGCAAAGGATAAAAAGAAATATCCTGTAAAAAGGAAAAAACAACAAACACCTGTTCCCACGCTGAACGAGCCTTCAGGAGCAGTATATAAAAACGAAAAAAGAAAGGTGTAAAAGACGAAGTTACATTTTCGAATGCAATGGTTTAAATGAAAAAAAAATGAATAAAGTTCTAATCGCCAATAGGGGTGAAATTGCCAGACGTGTAATTCGAACCTTAAAAAAAATGAATATTTCAAGTGTTGCTATTTATTCAGATGCCGACAGATATGCCCCACATGTTTTGGAAGCTGATGAAGCTGTTTATGTTGGCGAAAGTCCTTCATCAGAAAGTTACTTGAAACAAGATCTAATTCTTGAACATTGTAAAAATCTGGGTGTTGATGGCATCCATCCGGGCTATGGTTTTTTATCTGAGAATGCCCATTTCGCGAGAAAAGTAAAAGACGCAGGAATTAAACTCATAGGTCCGTCACCAGAATCGATGGAAATCATGGGCGATAAATTGAGTGCCAAACAAGCTGTAAAATCCTACAATGTGCCTTTGGTTCCAGGAGTTGACCAGGCAATAACAGATGTTAACGAAGCCATTAAAATTGCTGAAAGCGTAGGATATCCGGTTTTAATAAAAGCTTCGGCAGGTGGCGGTGGAAAAGGAATGCGTTTGGTTTATTCATCGTCAGAATTCGCAGAACAAATGCGCTTGGCACAAAATGAAGCGCGTTCGTCTTTTGGTGATGACGCCGTTTTTATTGAGAAGTTTGTGACCCAACCACGTCATATTGAGATACAAGTTTTTGCGGATAGCCTCGGTAATGTTGTTTACCTTTTTGAAAGAGAATGTTCCATTCAAAGACGCCATCAAAAAGTAATTGAAGAAGCGCCAAGTGCCATTCTTACACCCGAATTGCGAAAAGCAATGGGTGAAGCGGCTGTAGCTGTTTGTAAGGCTTGCAATTATGAAGGTGCCGGAACCGTAGAATTTTTGTTAGATGGCGACCTCAATTTCTATTTCCTAGAAATGAATACACGTCTGCAAGTGGAGCATCCTGTAACTGAAGAAATCACAAAAACAGACTTGGTAGAATGGCAAATTCGAGTGGCTCGAGGTGAACGTTTACCCAAATTACAAGACGAGCTCGAAATTCACGGACATGCAATTGAGGTGCGCGTTTATGCTGAAGACGCACTTGGAGGATTCGTTCCAGATATCGGTAAATTGGAACGTTATCGCATTCCGAAAGGACCTTTCATTCGTGTCGATGATGCTTTTAGTGAAGGTATGGACATTCCCATTTATTACGACCCAATGATTGCAAAACTCGTAGTTTGGGGAAAGGACCGAAATGAAGCCCTCTCAAGGACCATTGATGCTATTGATCAATACCAAATATCCGGTGTTAAAACTACCTTGGATTTCGGAAAATTTGTATTGAAACATCCAGCATTCATTTCGGGTAATTTTGACACCAATTTCGTTAAAGATCATTTTTCAGATCCATCAGTACTTTATGAATCAATGGAGGATGAAAAAGAAGCGCTGCTTCACGGAATGAATCAATTGTGGTTGGACATGAAAAAAAGGAAAGAACGTGACTTTGCATCAAGAGAAATAGTAGGTGCTTGGAAAAACACCAGAGGTTAATAAAATTCCGCAAATAATTGTTGAATCTTTGTTTTATTAAAAGTACTTTTACGTCGCAAATTTTAGAATATGAACTTACACGAATACCAAGGTAAATCGATCCTCAAAAGCTACGGCGTAGCCATTCAGGAAGGAATCGTAGTTGATAAAGTTGAAGATGCTGTATCTGCAGCAAAAAAGCTTACTGAAGAAACAGGAACAGGCTGGTATGTGATTAAAGCTCAAATTCATGCCGGTGGTCGTGGAAAAGGTCTAGTTCAAGAGACAGGATCACATGGTGTTGTTCTGGCAAAAGGTATCGACCAAGTTGAGGAGAAAGTTAAAGGTATTTTAGGAGGTCATCTTGAAACGGCACAAACAAACGGTAAGGGTAAAAAGGTGAATAAAGTGCTCATTGCACAAGATGTATATTACCCGGGTGAATCTGCTACCGCTGAGTTTTACATGTCTGTACTTTTGGACAGAGAAAAAGGAAGAAACGTTATCGTATATTCTACCGAAGGTGGAATGGATATCGAGCACGTTGCTGAGCATACACCACATTTGATTCACAAAGAATTTATTGACCCACGTGTTGGTCTTCAAGGTTTTCAAGCGCGTAAAATTGCGTTCAATCTTGGATTATCAGGTGAAGCGTTTAAACAAATGACAAAATTTGTTAGCGCCCTTTACAAAGCGTATGAGGGCATCGACGCATCGATGTTTGAAATCAATCCGGTTTTGAAAACATCGGATGATAAAATTATAGCTGTAGATTCAAAAGTTACGCTTGATGGAAACGGTTTATTCAGACATCCTGATTACCTTGCAATGCGCGATGTCACAGAAGAAGATCCAACAGAAGTAGAAGCAGGTGAAGCGGGATTGAACTTCGTGAAATTAGATGGAAACGTTGGTTGTATGGTTAACGGTGCGGGACTTGCGATGGCGACTATGGACATCATTAAACTTTCAGGAGGTAATCCTGCGAATTTCTTGGATGTTGGTGGAACCGCAAACGCAGAACGTGTGGAGAAAGCATTCCAAATCATTCTTAAAGATCCAAACGTAAAAGCCATATTAATCAACATTTTTGGTGGAATCGTTCGTTGCGATCGTGTTGCTCAAGGTGTTGTTGACGCCTACAAAAACATGGGATCCATTCCGGTTCCAATTATCGTAAGACTTCAAGGAACAAACGCTGAAGAGGCGAAAAAATTAATCGACGAATCCGGACTTAATGTACATTCTGCAGTATTGCTTCAAGAGGCAGCAGACAAAGTGAAAGAAGTTTTGGCGTAAAAATTAATATCAAAGATAAAAATGTTGAAACGGAAGGGAAACTTTCCGTTTTTTTATTCAACGTATAAGCACATGGTAAAATTTGAAACGCTTGCTGTTGTATTCAAAACTACTAGAAGAACCAACCTTTTACCCAGACCACATAAACTGGTGTACTATTTTTCATAGAGCCTATAGTTCATTTTTACCTCTGCTTTCAATTGATTTAAAAGTGAATATAAACCAAAAAAGGTGCGCATGATATATATGGCATGAGCAGACCCTCTGGCATTATTCATTTTACGCAATTCTTTGTTTTTAGCGATTTCATCACCCATAGCATAGATTTTTGTAAAATAAGCATCATCACCAAAATCAAATGAATCCGTATGGAATGGTTGCGCAAGTAGTCCTATACTTTGATGAAACATCGATCGTAGCAATTGCTTTTGTTGTGGGGCATCATCCTTTTTAATCAATTCCAATTTTTCGTACAATTCGAATTGTCTGCTTTCGTCATTTAAAATTTCCGGATTCACTAATTGGAAGTATGCCGATGAA
>JBILIM010000185.1:0-4481 GCA_044349985.1 Crocinitomicaceae bacterium | reverse complement strand
ACTATCGGATGGGTACTATAAATTACAATTATGACAAAAATAAAAAGACCGTCTCATTGAGACAGTCTTTTTAAAAATTTGTTTGAAATCTTATTCGCTTACAACTTCAAATTTGAATACCGGCTTCACACCTTTATGCAAATTCGCTTCAGCTTCGTACGTTCCAATTTCTTTGATAGGTTCATCTTTAATTTTTAAAGACTTTCTGTCAACATCATAACCGGCTTTTTTAAGCGCTTCAGACAATTGAACAGTGTTAACGGAACCAAATATTTTTCCGTTTTCACCAGCCTTTGTTGTAATTGTAACTGTCAAAGCTTCCAATTTTGATGCAAGCTCTTGAGCTTCACCCAATAATTTTGTTTCCTTATGTGCTTTTTGTTTCAATACTTCTGCGTGTGCTTTCTTTGCAGATGCAGTAGCTAAAACAGCATATCCTTGTGGAATTAAAAAGTTTCTTCCGTAACCTGGTTTTACTGATACAATTTCGTCAGCATAACCTAATTTATCCACATTCTTTTTAAGAATTACTTCCATTTCTTGTGATTTTTTTAATGAATTAGATTATTTAAGCATGTCCCCTATGTAAGGCAACAATGCAATGTGACGTGCACGCTTGATCGCTTTGTTTACCTTCTTTTGGTATTTAGCAGAAGTTCCAGTGATACGACGCGGAAGAATTTTTCCTTGCTCGTTTACCAATTTCAATAAAAAGTTGGCGTCTTTGTAATCAATAAATTTAATACCACTTTTTTTGAATCGGCAGTATTTTTCTTTTCTTATTTCGATGTTTATCGGAGTAAGATAACGAATATCATTTTGAGACATAAATCAATAGTTTAAAGTAAATAATTAAGCTTCTAAAGTTGGTGTGCTAACTTGAACACCTTTAGATCTTCTGCGCTCAGCATAAGCAACGTGGTCCTTATCCATTTTTACGGTAAGGAAACGCAACACGCGCTCATCTCTTTTCATGCTCAATTCAAGGTCTGCAACCACAGTGCTTGCTGCCTCGAATTCTAGTAAGAAATAAAATCCTGTAGATTTTTTTTGAATTGGGTAAGCCAATTTCTTCATACCCCAACTTTCTGTGTGCTTTACTTTTCCTCCAAACGATTTAATTTCGCCTTCGAATTTCTGCACTGCTTCCTTTGCCTGATCCTCAGACAAAACGGGAGTTAAAATGAAAACAGTTTCGTAAGAATTCATAATTGAAATAATTAATTTTAAATTAAGGGTGCAAATGTAGCTATAAATTCTTTAAGTTTTCGAATTTTAGATTCAACTTACGTTATTTCTGCATTTCAAACGGTCATTTTGTAAATGAAAACAATCGGTGATCACGGTTTTTTTGTGTTAATTTTTCTGTTTTTCCGTGAATTATCTTGTTGAGAGTCTTGTGTTTTTATGCAGATTATAACTAATTTTGTTTCAGAACTTGTTGGCGATCACTCATTCGGAAAACGCATTGAATAAAGGGTTTTTGTGTTTTTAGAATACTTGCCTGTATGTTACTATTAACTACTCGAAAAAATTAAAATAAACGGTATTATGAACCATTACCAAGATTACATTAAAGAAATTGAAGAAAGAAAAGCTCAAGGTTTACATCCTAAACCCATAGATAGTGCGGATTTATTAAGTGAAATTATCACGCTTATTAGAGATACAGGCAATAGTTACAGAGAAGACGCGCTCAGATTTTTCATATACAACGCCTTGCCAGGAACAACTCCAGCTGCTGGAGCAAAGTCTCAGTTTTTAAAACAGATCATTCTCGAAGAAGAAAAGGTTGCCGAAATCACACCAGAATTAGCCTTTGAATTGTTATCTCACATGAAAGGAGGTCCTTCAATAGGAGTATTACTTGATTTGGCTTTGAGCGAGAATACCAATGTCGCTAAAAATGCAGCCGAAGTATTGAAAACACAAGTTTATTTGTATGATGCGGATGCTGAACGATTGAAAGTAGCCTACGAAAAGGGAAATCCAGTGGCAAAGGATATTCTTGAAAGTTATGCGCAAGCAGAGTTCTTCACCAAATTGCCAGATGTTCCAGAAGAAATTGAAATCGTAACATTTATTGCAGGTGAGGGAGATATTTCCACTGATTTATTATCTCCTGGAAATCAAGCTCATTCGCGATCGGATCGTGAGTTACACGGTAAATGCATGATTTCAGCTCAAGCGCAAGAAGAAATAAAAGCGCTCCGAGAAAAACATCCAAACAAAAGTGTGATGTTAATTGCCGAAAAAGGAACGATGGGTGTAGGTTCCTCAAGAATGTCAGGTGTAAATAATGTTGCACTTTGGACGGGTAAACAGGCAAGTCCTTATGTGCCCTTCGTTAATATTGCTCCAATAGTCGGCGGAACTAACGGTATTTCTCCAATCTTCTTGACCACGGTTGATGTAACCGGCGGTATCGGTATTGACTTAAAAAATTGGGTGAAAAAGACAGATGCTAATGGAAACTTGGTTCGAGATGAAAATGGTGAACCTATTTTGGAACAGACATACTCAGTTGCAACTGGAACTGTTTTAACCATTAATACAAAAACAAAAAAATTATACAATGGAGATCAAGAACTAATCGATATCTCAAAAGCATTGACCCCACAAAAAATGGAATTCATTAAAGCAGGAGGGTCGTATGCAATTGTTTTCGGTAAAAAAATTCAAACATTCGCATGCAAAACTTTGGGAATCGGTATTCCCGCTGTTTTTGCCCCTTCAAAAGAAATTTCAAATGACGGACAAGGCTTAACAGCAGTAGAGAAAATCTTCAATCGTAACGCTGTTGGAAATACTCCGGGAAAAGTATTACACGCCGGTTCTGATGTTCGCGTAACAGTAAATATCGTTGGTTCTCAAGATACAACAGGTTTGATGACCGCTCAAGAGTTGGAATCGATGGCTGCTACCGTAATTTCTCCTATTGTTGATGGAGCTTATCAGTCTGGATGTCACACAGCCTCTGTATGGGACAAAAAAGCGCAAGCAAACATCCCGAAATTAATGAAATTCATGAATGAGTTCGGATTGATTACAGCCCGCGACCCGAAAGGTGTTTACCATTCCATGACAGACGTTATTCACAAAGTATTGAATGACATAACTATTGACGATTGGGCCATTATTATAGGTGGTGACTCACACACAAGAATGTCAAAAGGTGTTGCTTTTGGTGCCGATTCAGGTACGGTAGCGTTGGCATTAGCCACTGGTGAAGCTTCTATGCCTATTCCGGAATCTGTGAAAGTGACGTTCAAAGGTGAAATGAAAAGCTACATGGACTTTCGCGATGTGGTCCATGCTACGCAAGCGCAGATGTTACACCAATATGGAGGTGAAAATGTTTTCCAAGGCCGCGTAATTGAAGTTCACATCGGTACCTTAACCGCAGACCAAGCTTTCACGTTCACAGATTGGACGGCAGAAATGAAGGCCAAAGCATCTATTTGTATTTCTGAAGATGCGACACTTATAAAATCGTTAGAAATTGCGAAGAGTCGAATCCAAATCATGATTGATAAAGGAATGGACAATAAAAATCAAGTATTACAAGGTTTAATCAATAAAGCGAACAATCGCATCTCCGAAATTCAATCTGGAGAAAAACCGGCGTTGACTCCAGATATAAATGCAAAATATTATGCTGAAGTCGTTGTTGATTTGGATCAAATCGCTGAACCTATGATTGCGGATCCAGATGTGAACAACAAAGACGTTTCAAAACGATATACACACGATACCATTCGTCCATTGTCGTTTTACGGTGGAACAAAACAAGTCGATCTTGGATTCATTGGATCATGTATGGTTCATAAAGGTGATATGAAAATTCTTGCTCAAATGTTGAAAAACGTTGAGGCTCAAAACGGTAAAGTTGAATTCAAAGCACCATTGGTTGTTGCGCCTCCAACATATAATATTGTTGATGAATTGAAAGCAGAAGGCGATTGGGAGGTGTTGCAGAAATACTCCGGATTCGAATTCGATGATAACGCACCGAAAGGTGAAGCGCGCACCAAATATGAAAACATGTTATACTTGGAGCGTCCCGGTTGTAACTTGTGTATGGGGAATCAAGAGAAGGCAGAAAAAGGAGATACGGTTATGGCAACTTCTACCCGTTTGTTCCAAGGGCGAGTGGTTGAAGATACTGAAGGTAAAAAAGGAGAATCATTGCTTTCATCAACACCCGTAGTTGTGCTCTCAACAATACTGGGAAGAACCCCAACAATCGAGGAATACACAAAAGCGGTTGAAGGCATTACTTTGACAAAATTTGCGCCTTCTCATAAATTGCTGGCAAATTAATATACATCAAAATTTAACAAAGCCCGGACATAAAGCAAAGTCAAAATGTCCGGGCTTTTTCGTTACGTTAAAGAAGTATCAAAAGATGTTTCTTACAGTTGAGTCGATGCAACGATTCAAATTAAAGCGAAAATGACTTTTTGTGTTGATATACCGTA
>JBILIM010000184.1:0-4494 GCA_044349985.1 Crocinitomicaceae bacterium | reverse complement strand
AATACCCCAGAGTTATCTTGCGGGACTGTAGGTTTTTGCGATGGTTATTCCTTTGCAGCAGTTGATATGATGAACATTACCATTAAAGGGAAGGGGGGGCATGGTGCTGAACCGGCTCGAACAATTGATCCTATTCTTATGGCTGCCTATATGGTTTCAGAGTTGCAATCAATTGTTAGTAGAAATTTACCATCAAATGATCCTGCTGTTGTAACTGTTGGTGCAATAAATGGTGGAACTGTTGGAAACATTATTCCGTCGCAAGTGGAACTGAAATTAACAATACGTTCGTATTCAGCAGAATCGCGATCGAAAATTCTAAAACGTATTGAAGAAATAGGTAATGGTATTGCCATCAGTGCGGGATTAGATTCCAGTTTATTTCCAGAATACAAATTATTGGATATGTCTATTCCATCGGTTTATAATAATCCTGAATTGGGTAAATTATTACTTGATGTTATGGAAGAAAATCAAATTCCGACAGTGAGTATGCCAGCTAAAATGATTGGTGAGGATTTTGGCGTTTATGGCGAATCAAGAAGTATACGGTCCTACATGCTTTGGATGGGAACTTCTCCAGTTCAAGAGGATTCATGTCCTGACCCTAATAATTGCGAGGTATTGAAATTACATACAGCAGATTATTTACCGGATTATAAGGCAGCGATTCCCTTGTCAGCTAATGCAATGACTAAAGCTTTAATTTCCCTATTCAATAATCGTCCTGTTCCGATTAGTAAGGGTGTTACGCCAAACTTGAATGATGCCAAGCATTAAAAAAACAGCACCATAAAAGATCATGAAAGCATGCTGATGTTGGTTTATCCACCATTGGTATTCACCTGCAAGAAAGGTGTAAATAGTCAAAAGGGTAATCGCTCCTGCTCCTGCACTTATGGTGTATAAAAGGATTGAAGATTTGCGGTTATTTAATAAATTGCGTTGCTTCAATACAGTGCCCCAAAATATCCAAAATGGAATTTGTACGGGATTGACGAAACTCAAACTCACGCCAAATAAAAAAGCGCTCCCCGAAAATGAAACGTTCTCAAGGGTGTTATTCGTAGGGTTTAGTATTTCATAATAAAGGATATAGCCACCATAAATAACCAATACAACAGCGAAAATCCATTCTACTCCTTTTTTCCATTGGATGGGAACGTTAATGCGATGCAACAAGGTTACGGCGAAGGCAGCATAAAACATTTCGATGATAATGGCTCCAAAAGCAAACCAGAGAGCAGTATTTATTGAATCAAATGCTGATAGATGCAGTGTGGTCAAAACCAGCAAAAAATAACTTCAATCCATTTATCATAAAATCATCCCAGTTCAAAAGTGGTAATCCCAAAGATTTTTTCAATGGGAATTGCAGGTGGAGAGCCATAATACATGCGCGCGCATTCAAACACATAATCTGTATTGTATTTGTTTGAAAGCAGCACCGCTTCAGTATTTGATGTGGGTATATCAAGAAATACGTTCTCTTCGGGTACTTCATTTAAGCACGCTTGGTAGAGCGTTTCAGCAACGTTAAAGTTGTCTGCAAATAAAGGACCTATTTTATGCCCTTGAAATGTTTTTCTCAAAACCGCGAAGCCATTTATTATTCCTTTTTCATTAACGGAATAAAAAGATACAGCCAAGGGATTGGTTAACCACGATTTTATAAATTCATTTCTATCAAAGCCGAAACAAATTTTGTCGTAAGCAATGATATTCAATAATTCAGTATTTTCATTAATGCGCTGAACAGCAGGTGATATGTCAAATTTTTGACCAAGTCTAACCCTACGTTCATCCCTAAAAGACAATTCAAATCCACCAGCAGTGTAGAATTTTTGCATGTTTAGGACCCCATCCATACCAATTGAGGCTCCAGATTTCAGTTTATTAAGAAGTAAATCTCTTCGTTGAAACCAAAGCGATTGACCTATTCCTATACCTCTGTAATCTGGATGAACGATAAAGAAACCCATGAATCCAAAATCTTGATTATAATTCACGATAGAGCCTCCAGCTATTAATCGATCCTGATCGAAATATCCACAAAAAGCTTCTGGAAAACAATTGTAAAAAATGGTAGCATCATTTAATCCTGGATCCCAGCCTTCTTGTGCCGCCCATTTGATTAATTGCTCAAATTCAGTTAAACTTAACAGCCTAAAATCGAATTTCATTTTCTTAGGCTAATAGCGCTGTGTAACAAAAAATAAATTGCGTTCACCTTTGCCTTTTAGGTATACTGAACCGAGTGTCTCAAATTGAAACTGTTCCGGTAAAAGTAATGCTTTGGTTTCTTCAGTTATGGCAACAGACATCGGTCGGCTATTTGATTCAACACGTGCTGCGATGTTCACATTGTCACCCATGACATCGAATTGAAAACGAGATTTTCCAACAACACCAGAGATGATTTCACCGGAATGAATGCCGATTCTACATTTCCACTCTATGGAACTGTTTTTATTTTTTTCTTGAAGGTAATTTACCATTTCAAGACCAAATTTTACCAGGTTAGCCGCATGATCATTAGTGTTGGAGCCAATGCCGGCTACAGCCATATAGGCATCGCCAATGGTTTTTATTCGGGTAACATCATTTAATAAAGCTAAATCGTCGTATGCGGTAAAAATTTCGGTTAATTCGGCGATAAGTTTGTGTGGTTCGAGTTGAGCGCTGATTGATGTGAAACCAACCAAGTCGCAAAACAAAACGCTCGCATTTGTATGGGTTTCAGGATCATAATTGCCTTTTTCAATAAGGTCTTTTATGACATTATCTGGAAGTAAAACACGCAATAAATTATCTGCCCTTTTTCTTTCTTTTTGGAGTTCAAGGTGCGTACGTATTCGAGCCAGAACCACATCTGTATTGAAGGGTTTGGTGATGAAATCTGCACCTCCAGCCTTGAATCCTTTTGTTTCATCAGACGATTCATTTAACGCAGTTAGAAAAATTACTGGAATTTTAGCCGTTATCGAAGATGCTTTAATTTTTTCACAGACCTCATATCCATCCATTTCTGGCATTACAATATCCAAAAGAATTAAATCAACGAGTGGATCGACATCTAAAATTTCCAAAGCTTTTAGGCCATTTTTGGCAACCTTAACCCTGTATTTATCTCGCAAAAGCGCAGTAAGTACTTGTAAATTCTCTACGGAATCATCCACTACAAGGATGGTTTCTAATGGTTCTGATTGATCAAAATAGTTATTCATTGAAACAAAAATACAAGTTGTGAAAATACACTTTTACTTAGGGTAAACCCTATTTTCTGTCTGTTTTTTTCTAATTTTAGTGCGCTTTCCAAAAGCCATTTATTTTCCATGCTAATATGTAACCGATGAACGCAAACATTATTATCCCTATAGATTTCACTAAAGCTGCCGAAAAAGCTGCTGAATTTGCCATCCAATTAAATGCGAAATTTCATGCAAGACTTACTTTTTTGCATATTATTGAAAGTGAGGATTCAAGAATTGCAGCAACAGGATTATTGTCCGCGTTTGTAAATAAGCTTTCTTTGGGCTCCTATGAAAGTGAGCAATTGATTGTTAAAGGAAAGTTTCTTGAGGATATAGGAAAGATTGCAGATGCTTCTAATGCGGATTTGGTTGTAATGGGAACGCACGGGGAAAGGGGCATGCAAAAAGTGTTTGGAAGTTATGCCCTCAAAGTGGTTGAAAGTTCTAAAAGACCCCTTTTCATTGTTCAGGAAGAATCTCAATTCCACGATATTAAAACAATTGTTCAAACCATCGACTTGGATAAAGAAAGTGTTCAGATTGTTCGATATGCAGCTGCTTTAGCAAAACGATTTAATGCAAAGGTTCATTTGGTTGGAGGAAAACATGACGACAGTGATTTCAAAGCTAAAGTCAATACGAACATGTTATTCTGCATCGATCAACTGAAAGAAAAGGGTGTTGAATTTGAATTTCATTTTCTTGAACGGAAAAACTTTGATCAGAATTTAATTTCCTTTTGTAAAGAGAATAATGTTGATTTGCTTGCTGCTACGCATTATCAAAGTACTTTTTACGCCTTTTCTGATAAGTTTGTGCAGCATTTAATTATGAATGAGTTGTTTATTCCTATTCTAACGGCAGAACGATCCAATACGTCTAATTCTGGGCAGTTTGGTGCGATGTTCGGTTAAAATTCCCTTCACATTCTTCTAGGAATCTGTTTAAACAATTCGATTGTTGTTCACTCAAGGGAAAATAAACCCACGCAACGCATTGTAAAGAAATGTATTTATTTATGATAAAAAGAAAAGACCCGTATTAAAAATAAGGGTCTCTCAGGGTTTAATGCTTAATGAAGTCATTCAGAAAAAATCCAAATTAGACTGGGCTAAGTGCTAGAACGGCAAATCGTCGTCGTCAGCTGAACTGGCAAACGAGGTATTGGATTCCATTGGAGTGATATTCATTGCTGATGGGCCATCGGCAGGAATACCCTGAGCCATGGCATTACCAACTT
>JBILIM010000283.1:0-3372 GCA_044349985.1 Crocinitomicaceae bacterium | reverse complement strand
GGTATGTGCGGCAACGGATTCCTCCTCGCAAAAAAATTGGGTGATATCATTATGAAAAGTTCCAATCAAAAGGTTATTGTGTTTGAAATTAATGTTGACAAAGAAGAACCTTGGAATCATAATATATCCTTAGACATCGAAGAAAGCGAATTAAAGAATGCATTTATTTTTATTGTAGATGACGTATTGAACTCTGGAAAAACCATGCAATATTCATTAATAAAAATGTTGGAAAGACCCACGAAATCAATCAAAACTGTAGCTCTTGTAGATAGAACACACAGACGTTATCCTATAAAAGCCGATTTTGTAGGTTTGAGTTTATCAACAACATTGAAAGAAAGAGTTGAAGTTGAATTGAATGAAACCGACGCGAAAGCCTATTTAATTTAAGCAAATGAATAAAATTACAGAATCAGCTTCTGAACATTCTGATTTAGATAAAAAGTCAACTGCTGAGTTATTGGAAGGAATAAATTCTGAAGATCAGAAAGTTGCAAACGCTGTAAATAAAACAATTCCCGAAATCACCAATTTTGTAGATCAGGTTGTACCTAGAATGAAAGAAGGTGGTCGACTTTTTTACATTGGTGCTGGCACAAGTGGTCGATTGGGAATTGTGGACGCTAGCGAATGTCCCCCTACTTTTGGAATCGAGCATGGTATAGTCGTTGGCATCATTGCAGGCGGTGATACAGCTATAAGAAAAGCGGTTGAATTTGCCGAAGATGACACCTCGCAAGGTTGGGAAGATTTAATGGAATACAATATAAATTCTAAAGATAGTTTAGTTGGAATAGCAGCATCAGGATCAACTCCTTATGTCCTTGGAGCAATTGAAAAAGCAAAAGAAAATGGAATTCTGTGCGCCGGTATATCATGTAATCCTGAAAGCCCGCTTTCTATGTTAGCAGATATCGCAATTTCTCCTATTGTAGGACCAGAATATGTTACTGGTAGCACAAGGATGAAATCGGGAACAGCTCAAAAACTCGTATTGAATATGATTTCAACTGCAGTAATGATTAAACTCGGTCGTGTAAAAGGGAATAAAATGGTTGATATGCAACTGAGCAATAACAAACTCGTTGACCGAGGAGTTAAAATGATTATGGATGAAACCAACCTTTCCTATTTAGAAGCTCAAAAATTACTAGAGGAATTTGGATCCGTAAGAAAGGCTGTAAATCAGTATAAAAAAGAATCAGTTAACAAATAATTCAGTCATCACTTCTCCATCCGACAGTTGTTCATCTAGCCCTAATAACTCTAGAATTGTAGCATTGATATCTATGAGCTCTCTTTGTTGTGTTTCAATTACATTTTGTTTGAAATCCGGACCGAATGCATACAAATAGATATGGCGGCACCCCTCGCAATTGTCTCCGTGTGAGACAAATCCATCGTTAATACCATTTAAATGTCTCCCATGGTCATTAGTTATAAATAATGTAGTTTTATCTTTATACATTGGATCACTTTGTATAAATTCCCAAACTTGCTTTACATAATCATCACAAGCTTTAATTCCATTTAAATAACCTTGCCAATTTGCTGCATGCCCTGAAGCATCGGGCTCTTTATAATTAACAAATAGCAAATTGGGATGATAGGTATTTAATACATTCATAACTTCTATATGGGTTAAGCTATCAGAGCGATAACCACTTCCGACTCCAGTTCCGTTTATCCCGCAATTTGTTGATGGCATATACGAATTTTTCCATTTCAAATCGCTCGTATTGGCCAGAACCTCTAACTTATCTTTACTTGCAACAATCCATGCTGTATTCGCACTTTTATTTGTGTATTTTAACCATTGCTGAAGAAAAGAAGGATTTTTTGGTAATTCATTCCCATAATTATCAATATTCTGATAAATCCCAGTTGTTATTGAAGTGTGTCCCGGAGTTGTATACGTTACACCATTATTAAAAAAAGAGGTATACATGATACCTTTAGGTGCCAAAAGCGTATCTAGATTTGGAACGTACGAGTGGTTAGCATCACCCCATGTCTCTGAGTAACGCGGCCCGTCTACAACTAAGACTACTATATTCTCTGTTTTGTATTGTTTTTGAGCAACTTTTTCATTGGCACATGAGAACAATACAAAACAAGCACAGGTAAAAAATAAATTCTTCAATTCATATCAATTTAAAAAAGGGCTAATGCCCTTTATATTATTCTTTTGATTTGGTTTTGGATTTTGGCTTTTCGATTTTAATCTTCAATTCATCTAGACCTACCGCCAAATCTATTTTTATTTTATCACCTGTCTGAAGTGTCGACTTAATAATTTCTTCCGCAAGCGGATCTTCAATGTATTTTTGAATGGCTCGTTTTAATGGCCTTGCACCGAACTTCTCGTCATATCCTTTCTCAACAATTAAATCTTTAGCTTTTTCAGTCATTTCAATCTGATAACCCAAATCATTAATTCGACCATACAATTTCTCTAGCTCCAGGTCAATAATTTTATGAATACTATCACGATCGAGCGATTTAAATAAAATCATATCATCAATACGATTCAGAAACTCTGGAGAAAATGCTTTTCTCAAGGCATTCTGGATAACCATTTTAGCATTTTCATCACGAGATTCTTCCCTTGCTTTAGTACCAAAACCAACACCGGAACCAAAATCAGCAAGTTGACGAGCACCGATATTTGATGTCATTATAAGTATGGTATTCTTAAAATCGATTTTTCTTCCCAAACCATCAGTCATATGTCCGTCATCAAGAACTTGTAAAAGCAAATTGAAGACATCTGGATGGGCTTTTTCAATTTCATCTAGCAAAACAATAGAATAGGGTTTTCGTCTCACTTTTTCTGTTAGTTGCCCCCCTTCTTCATAACCTACATATCCTGGAGGCGCTCCTACCAATCTAGATATCGAAAATTTCTCCATGTATTCAGACATATCTATTCGAATGAGCGCGTCTTCCGTATCGAACAAATATTTGGCTAATATTTTTGCCAATTGTGTTTTACCTACACCTGTTGGCCCTAAGAAAAAGAATGAGCCGATTGGTTTATTCGGATCCTTCAATCCTGCTCTATTTCGCTGAATTGCCTTTACAACCTTAGAAACTGCTTCATCCTGACCAACAACCTTACCTTTTAATTCATCAGCCATCAACATCAATTTCCCTGTTTCAGTTTGAGAAACGCGCGTAACAGGAATGCCACACATCATTGAAACTACCTCTGCAACATGTTCTTCTGTAACCACTACACGGTTGTTTTTAGAGGCCTCCTCCCATTTCCTTTTTTCTAATTCCAACTTTTCAGTTAGCTTCTTCTCATTATCTCTGAATTCAGCTGCTTTCTCATATTGTTGAGATTTAATCACTTCATTTTTCTGC
>JBILIM010000207.1:0-4238 GCA_044349985.1 Crocinitomicaceae bacterium | reverse complement strand
CATTTCCGGTTCCGGAAATACTCCAAATCCATCCGCTCGGATTGTGAAAGCTTCTGTCCATCACGAAAACGGAATCGCCAGAACACACCAAGGTTTTATAGGCTTCAAAATCTGCTTTACACAATATCTCCGGCGCATTAAGTCCTGTTGCAAGGGTATTCGCCGGGGTCACCCAATCGGCCATGAAATCAATATTCACAAAATTCTGTTCCATGATGCTTACCTGATCCATCGAAAACATGTTCTGGCAATAATTATAGCTCATGTAGTTCTCAATTTGATCGACCACGTCGATACCGAAAGGATCGTTTTGAGGCACATCGTTGCAACTGTTCCAAGTTGGTGAACAACTCCAGTTCGCAGCCTCTTGAGGAGGTGTGTCGCAGCTGTAATCGCCATTCTGATTGCAATCACCTGTATGACAACCTGTTGCGCCAGAAGGACCCTGATCAAAAATGTGTTGAAGCCCCAACAAGTGACCCATCTCGTGCGTTAAGGTGCGACCATCAGAACTTTGAGCGGTTTCTATGGTGCCAAAAGAGTCGTTTCGAATTAAAATGCCGTAATTCGTTCTAAAATTATTCCCTGTCCGCCATTGTTTTCAATGGAATTCACTACCCAAATATTCAAGTATTTGTTCATATCCCATTGGTCAGATCCGCCATTGCTGGTATACTTGCAATCGTCATTGGCATTGTATGTCAAGCCTGGCGCATTTACACGCACAATTCCGTTGGTACAGTTGCCCTGTGGATCGATTTTAGCGAGTTTAAATTCAATGTCCATTGCCCCCGCAACGGTTTGAAAAGGAGCGGATGGCGTATTACGCGTGCTGGACGCATCGGGATTCGTTCGATTGTAATCTTGATTTAAAATGTCCAATCCATCTTGAATTTGTTCATCCGAAATGTTTCCGATACCGTTGTCGTGAATAACGTGAACTACGACAGGAACCACTAGCGTAACTTTATTTAAACTGGATCCTCCTTTGGCAGCTTTCACCATGGATTCATGGACCATAGTGGAAAATTCGGGATGTTCAGCTTTCAACTTATTTAAAAGGGCATCGGTACCACACCAGTTGTTTTGCTGTGCAAAAGAATGCGAAGCAGAAGCGATTAAAAAAAGAAATAGTAATCTCATAACATCATAAAAAAAGGCCTTCAAATGAAGACCTTATATTAACAAATCAAATTTTATTTTACGGTTACCTGTAGTGTTTTTTGACTATCTCCCAGGTTTACCGTTACGAAATAAGTTCCTGCAGCTAATGAATCCATTCCAAGCATTACCAAGTTAGATCCTGAAGCAGCATTTATGCTATTTTGCTGGAGTAGTTTTCCGGCAATATCTCTCACTGTTAAAGTTGCTTGCTGAGAAATTGGCGAAGAGAACGTAACATTTAACTCCCCATCGGTTGGATTCGGATAAACTTCCAAATTTGCGATTTCGCCGGCCTCGCCTAAACCAAGAACGATGTCATCAGAAGGTGAGCCCAAATAAATGTTAATGTCGTCCAAATAGAAGTTGTTTCCGTTGTTTCCTTCGAATTCAAACTTGTAACGGAAGTTATCTACCCAATAGTCTGAAGTGACGTTTACCATGTGAACGGTAGTCCAATCAGCAGCTGCAGAAGGCGTCCATGCGGTTGTTGCTACTTGCGATGACAATTGCGAACCGCTTAAGGTCTTGCGCTGAACCCAAGAAGAACCGCAATCGTTTGTAATAAAGACCTTCAACCATTCAATATTTGAAGAAGCACGTTTTCTGTATGCATATCTAAAGCTTAGTGTTACCACACCACCATTGCTGGCAACATCTGATAAATCTACTGCAGATGCAATCAATTCGTCTGAGTTCGCTCCAGATTGACCAAAATTGGTAAGCTTCACACATTGCGCACCACTATGACTTGTTGTATTTGTAATGGAAAACGCGTTGTTGTTATTTGGATTGTACACTTCCCAGTTTGTCAAGTTGTTCAAAGATGAATAGCTTTCAAATCCTTCGAAGAATGGTAAGGTTGTAGATGCAGGTAACACTCGGATGTAACCCGTTTTTGTTTCCGTATCACTATTTCCGGCATTTGTTGCTGTTAAGGTTACTTCATAAACCCCAGGTGTATTGTATGTCACAATAGGGTTTTGAACAGTGGATGTTGATGGTGTTCCAGATGGGAAGCTCCATGACCAGCCCGAAACCGCATTGTATGTATCATCGTAAAACTCTACTTGATCACCTACACAAACGGATGTTTTATTTGAGGTAAACTCCGCCTTGCAAAGCGTTAATGTACCTGTTGCGCCTGTTGCGTTCAAATTAGCTGCTGTCCAAAGGTTATTTCGACCACCCACAGATGATGTAACTGCAGAACGCATGCGATTCACCTGACCTTGGGTAAACATTTTAGAACAATAGGAATAATCCATGTAGTTTTCTACATTATCACGGATTGGAAAACCAAAGAAATTATTGTCGGAAGTACAGGTGTTTGAATTCAATGCGCAAGAAGTCACACCAATACAGTTTGGCGTATCTTGAACCGCATCGTCAGAACTACAGCTTGTTGTGTTTCCTGGATTGTTATTTCCTCCCCAAGTGTGATCTAAATTCAACCAGTGTCCTGCCTCATGCGTGAGGGTACGACTTGTTCCCACTGAAGACGTTCCTATTGAACCCACATAATTATGTAACACCCAAATACCATTGTACATGCTGGTACCCACCCAATTGGAAGGTTTCATGGTGTAACCTGCAGCACCACCAATTTCCCCACAAATGAATACATTCATGTATTTATTGCCTGGCCATTGTCCATTGAACACGTCGTTACCTGCAATAATGGCATCTACTTGATTGTCTCCATTTGCACCGTTGTAACTTATTGAATTTGCTGTACGTGTAATTCCCTTAAAACAAGTGCCATCTGGAGCTTTGGTTGCCAACACAAATTCGATTTCAACATCTGATGGTTGTGGTTCAAAGGTACCTTGCGTTACCACACCATCAAATTCAGCTTGCACATTGTTTGCGTCTGCATTAAGCAAGCGGTAATCTCTGTTGATGATTTCTAAGGCATCATAAATTTGTTCATCGGATATGTTTTCAACACCATTATTATGCAACACATGGAAAACAACTGGAATTTTATAAATGGTACCTTTTGGAACAACACCACCATTGCTTTCTTTCTGACGGATAATTTCATCTTCAACTAAAGATTGAACGTAAGCCGGGTTTTGCATTAGCGCATTGTTTTTCTTGTGCTGAATACAATATTCTACGGTTTCTCCATCGCGCGCATTCGAAGCATCAAACACTGGTTTTTGAGCATTTACTGCTATTGGGGAAAGCAACAAAAGCACACCTAATTTATTTACGAAAGATTTCATTTTAGCAACAGTTTAATTATCTAGTTTAAAAACGTTCCAAATTACAAAAAGTTTATTTTATGAAAGTTACCTTTTAAATAAAAAGTGCCATTTAAAAAATAAATAATACTTATAACTTACAACTCTTGTCTTAAAACCTTAAGACTTCCGACAGTAAAATCATTGTTGTAACGGTTCAAAAAATCAACAAGATTTACCGCAGTTTCTACAGCACTTTGCAATTCATTATTCAATTTCAACCCTTTAAACGTTTCCAATGAAGAGAAATCCGCTACCTGCGAAGAACGAATGGTTTCCTGCATTGCAGTATCAATTACACCAGGCGCTATGGAAAATACGCGTATCGCCCTTCCTTTTTCTTTTTCTTCCAAATAAAAGGTTTCACTGAAGCGATCCAGCGCCGCTTTTGAAGTACAATAAGAGGCCCATCCGGGTATGGAACGAGACGCTGCTCCGGAGCTGATGTTCAAAATTGTCACTTTTTGACTTAAAGGAATTTGTTTCAACAACGTTGCCGCAAGCACCATTGGCGCAATTGTATTGACCGTAATAACTTCTTGAATATCCAATTGCTTTTGATCTGAAAGACGCTTGATATGACCAATTACTCCAGCGTTATTGATTAGGATTACCTCGTCATTAGCCTGGAAATCAATAGCTTCGAGTGCGGAAGTGTTTCGTAAATCGATCTCGATAAAACGAAAGTTAGGATGTGAGATGCTGTGCGACCGGCCCATCCCTACAACTTTACATCCAAGATTTAAATACTGTTCGGCGAGGGCCTTACCCAAACCTTTGGAAACGCCACTAATAAAAACTGTCATTGAACCGTTTTTATTACCCGAG
>JBILIM010000183.1:0-4536 GCA_044349985.1 Crocinitomicaceae bacterium | reverse complement strand
TCAAAGTTACGACAAATTCAACTATTTTTAGCTTGTGGATTCGACCCGTAAAATTAACCTTCGTCAATTTGTCAGAAAGAAGCAAAGTAAACGATTTTTACTAAAGTTTGCCGCTTATTTCTTTATGATAGGTTTTATTTTGACGCTTCTCTTTCAGAGGCTAAATGAAAACGAGCTCGAAATTAAGTTTCATGAAGGAATAAAAAACCCTCGCGAGATTCGAGGGTTGAAATTACAATTAGAGGATACAATCAACTAATTTTAAACCTTCATGCCCTTAACATAACGGTCTTTTCTTTTTGTTTTTTGCAATTTCTTCAACATGACCTCTAAATACACTTGACTGCTTGTTGAAACTGCATAATAGGTTTCC
Organism: Crocinitomicaceae bacterium; assembly: GCA_044349985.1. GTDB lineage: Bacteria > Bacteroidota > Bacteroidia > Flavobacteriales_D > Crocinitomicaceae > M0103. Next base: position 4,163 of record JBILIM010000183.1, on the reverse strand, counting down.
TCTCCGTAGGTAATTTTACCTCCTTTGGAGTCGGTCCAATCAGCAACAATATAGTATTTACCTTCAGGATTATTAGCTTTTGGGTTGAATAGAAGGGTTTTACCGCTTCCCAATTCAAAACGAATCATCAACTCACCATTTGGTCCAAGACCGTCAAATACGCCTTTTGTATTCACAGGGATGATGACCCTGTTTTCTTCTTTCTTTGAATTTTTTACCAAAGAACCATCATCACCGGTCTCTTTGTTTCCGGTAGACGCACTTTTTTCTAAAATAATCAGATTGGAGGTATAAAACTGCACTTTACGCAAGTCTTGTTCCGTATTTAAATTGAATTCTTCTCTTATGGACTGATTCAACGCCGTTTGGGTTCCACATGATACCAGAACAAGTAACCCAAAAAGTAATGCAAAAACTTTCATCTTTTTCTTTCAAAGATAAGAAACCTGTTTTAAAAAATTAAATTCAAATTTGTTGTCAATTATCCTTGTAAATTTGTTTAAATCTTTTCTGCATGTCGATTATTGTACATTCATTCACATTTAATCCTTTCCAGGAAAACACCTTTATTTTAAGTGACCTTAATGGAAATTGTGTTATAATTGATCCGGGGTGTTATGAGCGTCACGAGCAACAAGAATTGTTACAGTACATCTCCACTAATAAGCTCAAACCATTGGCGTTGTTAAACACGCATAGCCATATCGACCATGTCCTTGGGAATTCATTTATCCTAAGAAATTTTGAAATCGATCATTATATGCATATTGATGATTTACTAACGATGCGCTCTGTTGAATCCTATGCGCATGTTTATGGGTTTAATGCTTATGAGCCTTCGCCTGAACCAACACATATCCTTCAAGGAGATGAAACGCTTCAATTTGGCGAAATTCAATTAAAAGCTCTAACTACTCCGGGTCATGCCCCTGGGCATGTGGTTTATTATTGTGAGCCGGAGGGCTTTGTAGTCAACGGTGACGTTTTGTTTAAAGGTAGTTTTGGGCGGGTTGATCTTCCTGGGGGAGATTTGGAAGCGCTTAAAGCTTCCATATTTAATATCATGTTTTCCTTGCCAGATGCAACCATTGTTTATTGTGGACATGGACCAGAGACGACCATTGGTCAAGAACGCAATACCAACTACATTTTAAATTTTTAGTGCCTTGAATATTGGAATAAATGCGCGATTTTTACTTCCTGGAAAAATGGAAGGGTTTGGCTGGTATTCCTATGAAATCACCAAGCGATTGGTAACTCAACATCCAGAACATCAATTTATTTTCTTTTTTGACCGACCTTTTGATTCGCGTTTTATTTTTGGTAAAAACGTGACTCCAGTTGTATTGCGCCCACCGGCAAGGCATCCTGTTCTGTTTGTCTTATGGTTTGAGGTTGCATTGAAACGGGCAATGAAAAAGCATGAAGTAGATGTACTTTTTTCTCCTGACGGTTACCTTTCTTTACGATCAAAAATTCCACAAGTAGGCGTTATTCACGATATTAATTTCGAACATTTTCCAGAAGATATTCCTTTAGTTGCGCGGATTTATCTTAAAAAATTCTTTCCCAAATTTGCCCGAAAGGCTTCGAAGATATTAACGGTATCCAATTATTCGAAAAGTGATATTGTAAAGAAATACCAAATTGAGCCTGGTAAAATCTCCGTAATTTGGAATGGCGCATCTGATTTATACCGCCCTTTAGATGAAGCTCAAACACAAGAAATAAAGAAGCGTTATGCTGATGGTAAACCTTATTTTTTGTTTGTAGGCTCCATTCATCCGCGAAAAAATGTGAAGCGCTTAATCAAAGCTTTCGAACAGTTTAAACGCCAAATTTCAAGCGACATTCAATTGCTCATTGTAGGTGCTGCCATGTGGAAAAATCAGGCAATAGATTTAGAAATCTCCGATGAAATCAGAGATCAAGTGCGGTTCCTAGGACATGTTTCTCAACACGAGTTGGCAGATATTATGGGTGCAGCATTTGCTTTGACCTACGTGCCTTATTTTGAAGGATTTGGAATCCCTTTAGTTGAAGCCATGAAGTGTGGAACTCCAATAATTTGTGGAAACCGAACTTCCCTTCCAGAAGTTGCCGGTGATGCCGCACTGTATTGTGACCCATATAATATCGAAGAGATTGCCAACCAAATGAAAATAATGTTTGAAAACGCAAACATTCATAACGACCTTTCCTCAAAAGGATTGGAACGAAGCCTTTTATTTAGCTGGGATAAATCTGCCGCAAGCGTTTGGAACGAAATCGAACGTTTTCTTAAATGAATTTTATGCGTAAAAAGGCGCTATCATAAAGTAAACGACTACACCAGTTACAGCCACATATAGCCATAAAGGAAAGGCGAAACGCGTCCATTTTTTATGTCTCACATAATCTCCTTGCCAAGCGAACAAATAGGTGAAGAGTACAATGGGAATTACACCAACACTCAACAAAATGTGAGAAATCAAAATAAAATAGTAAACTATTGAAGTACCGCCGATACGTGCAGATTCCAGAAGATCTATCTTGTTGTCGTGATTAGAATCACCGTACATTGTTGGGTCAGAAGTCATGTGATAAAGCACATAAAGTACAAGAAAAAGAAGTGAAAGCAAAAGCGCAAAACGTATAAGCATGCGATGTACTTCTATTTTTTTCATTTTTATTGCCGCCAAAGCACCAATAAGCACAATTGCTGTTATTCCATTTATTCCGGCATAATAAGCAGGCAAATTTGAAAAATCGAAACCTTCCAATTTCACTTTGAACAACACTGCCACCACCGCAGGAACGGCAATTGATACTGCAATGATTAATTTTCGAACGCTTGCAACTTTACTTTGATCCAATGATTCCATATTCCTCTTTTAATAATTTACGTAAATCGTTTTCAATTCTTTCTAACTCTCCAGGTTGAGCCATATTGTAGACCCCTCTGACATAGCCTTCCTTATCTACCAATGAAAATGCTTCTGCATGCGCGTATCCATCTGTTGCAGTCTCATCTTCAGCCGCATGTATGTAAAAATTGTCAACACCCAATTTATGGGTTTCCTCTTCATTTCCAGTTAGAAACACCCAGTTTTGTGCGTTAATCCCATAGTTTTTTCGGTACGTTCTTAATACATGAGGTTGATCCGTTTCGGGATCAATACTGAATGAAATATACTGAACATCCTTTGAAAGATCTTGGGTAGCCTCATTTAATTTTTTCATGGTTGCAGTCATTCCTGGACAAATTGTACTACACGAAGTAAAGAAAAAATCAGCAATCCAAATTTTTCCTTTTAGGGATTTCGAAGTCACCAAAACTGAATCTTGATTCATAAAGTTAAAATCAGGAATCTTTGGATAAACAGTATCAACAACCTCCACGCCATCCACTTTACTGTATTCCACATCATAGTTTCCTATAAAGGGAAGTACACGTACTTTTTCCTTCTCGGAACAACCATACAGCGCGAATAGTACTACTAGAATTCTCAGTGTTTGCATCCTACTTAAAACAAAAATTCCTTTGTAAAGTCTATTTAACCGCTTCTTTATCATATTGTTTTTGCAATAAGGCGATATGTTCTTTCATTCTTCTTATCATGCCCTCTGTTTTACCAGAAAGTACCATACGCAAGTGATTTTCTTTATCCAGAAGCAACATTAATTCCTGAAATGCTTGCCCACCAAAGTAATTTTCACCTTCAACCAATAGCTTTTGACCATTATGATCAAAATCATATAAAGACTTCACGTCGCCAGTAGCAATATACCAAATATCGGGATTGTAGTCTTCTACCGTACCTTCGATTGATTTTCGGGCGGTTTCAAGATCTGTTACGGGATTTCCTTTTCCGTCGGTTATAAATGAAATCAATTTTACTTGTTTCATTTTTTTTCTATTGTTCTTTCGGATGTGCTGGTATATGTGATGATTTAGCGCCCAGAAAGAAAGGGAACAATCGTAAGGGCAAGTTGATTGCAAGACGGTAACAATAACTATTTCACCTTTAAAGTTTTCTTGTGTGAATACTTTTCCACGAGAATCTTTGAACTGATAGTTTTTCGCAGAACCATAATCCTCAAGGGTTTTAAACTTGTGTTCACAACCTCGAGTAGAAATTACTATTAAAAATAAAGCCGGACCAAATAAAAGTAAGAATGCA
>JBILIM010000181.1:0-4554 GCA_044349985.1 Crocinitomicaceae bacterium | reverse complement strand
CCATTCGTATTGTTCTTCCAAAAAATAAGATCAAATATGCTTTGATCCAAATTCCTAGTGATCAATCACGTTTTCTCATTTTAAAAAAAGAATCGTGTCAATATATTATGCTGATTGATGACATCATCAGATTGCATTTAAGAACTATTTTCAGCATCCTTAACCCGATCGATGTTAGCGCTCACACATTCAAATTTACCAGAGATGCTGAGCTGGATATAGATGATGATGTTTCTGTCAATTTTATTCAGAAATTAGAAAATAGTCTGAAAGAACGTAAAAAAGGTGCCCCAGTAAGGTTTGTATATGATCAGAATATGCCTGAAGATTTACTTCAATTTTTATTGGATTCGCTTTCTTTAAAAATGGGAATCAACACTTTGCCTGGCGGCCGTTATCACAATTTCAAAGATTTTATAAAGTTCCCTGATTTTAGCAACAATCAGTTTGTTTATCCGCCCGAAAAACCATGCAATAATAAACTGCTTGAGAACGAAGATGGATTAATTGCAAGTATTTTAAAGCAAGACGTGTTGCTGCATTTTCCCTATCAAAAATTTGATTACATCACCGACCTCTTAAGGGAAGCTGCTCTGGATCCAAAAGTTAAATCTGTTCAAATTAATGTATATAGGGTTGCCAAGAATTCTGATATCATGAATGCTATTTTGGCCGCTGCTTTCAATGGCAAAGAAGTTATTGTGGTTATGGAACTTCAAGCTCGATTTGATGAAGAGAACAATTTGTATTGGGCCAATAGGCTTAAAGAATTCGGTGTAAAAGTAATTTATGGGGTACCGCACTTGAAGGTACATTCGAAGTTATTGTTAATTACCCGAGAAAGCCGTTCCAAAGAGGAACACATTGCCTACATTGGCACGGGCAATTTTAATGAAAAAACAGCTCGAATATATGCTGATATTTGCTTACTTACCAGCAATCCACAGCTATCAAATGAAGTAAAAAAGGTGTTCAAATTGCTTGAAAACAATCTACAAAGGCCTTTTTTCAAACATCTTCTTGTTTCGCCAATTAATGGGAAACGAAAGATTATTGCAATGATTCAAAACGAAATTGCAAATGCAAAAAAAGGAAAAAAAGCTGCGATCCGAATTAAAATCAATAACATCACCGATAACCAGCTAATTGACAAACTTTATCAGGCGAGTCAAGCTGGGGTTAAAATTTCAATGATTGTTAGAGGAATTTGTTGCTTGAAACCTGGTGTTAAAAATCTCAGTGAAAATATTACCGTAATCAGCATTGTTGACCGCTATCTTGAACACAGCCGTTTCATTATATTCGAAAACGGAGGCGCTCCGCTATATATATTGACAAGTGCGGATTTTATGGAGCGAAATATGGATCATCGAATTGAAGTGGGAACATTTATTCTTTCAAAGGAAATTCAAAAAGAATTGGAAATGATTTTCGAAATGCAATGGAAAGGAAGTGTAAAAGCCAGAATCATTACATCTGATATGCAAAACAATTACCATAAAAGAGATTTACCTCCATTTCACGCGCAACGAGAAATTTACAATTACTACTTCAATAAAGACAATTAATTGGTTTGTTTCAGATAATTCACAACAGCTTCTATTAAATTCGTATTAACTGTTTAATTTTGGGTTGGTGTCTTTAATTAACTTAAAGGCTTTAAAAATTTCTAAAAATGAAGTTTGGGGCGATAGATATTGGAACAAATGCTGCGCGATTATTAGTCGGTGAAGTTGAATTGGAAAAAGATCACTCCTTTGTCAATAAATTGTCTTATACAAGAATACCCTTAAGATTAGGGGAAGACGTTTTCGAGGAGGGTGTTATTTCAGAAATGAAAATCCAAAACTTCATAAAAACTATACAAGCTTTTCGTTTAATTTCAGAAATTTTCGAAGTACAAAGTATTCGTGCCGTTGCAACGTCAGCTATGCGCGACGCTCAAAACACAAATGAAGTCATCAACAAAATTAAAAACGAAACGGGAATTCAAATAGAGGTAATTTCCGGTCAAGAAGAGGCTGAACTGATTATGAGCAACTTTTTTCTTCACGAAAAACCAATTAAACATCCATTTTTAGTTATCGATGTTGGAGGAGGAAGTACAGAAATTAGTTATTTCAGCAATGGCAAAAGAGAAGCATCGAAATCATTCGAAATAGGTACCATACGTTTGTTAAAAAATAAAGTAAACGAAAGTCTTTGGAAAGAACTGAATGTTTGGATAAACGAAAACATTCCACTGGAAAAAAATCTATTGTTATACGGTACGGGTGGAAATATCAATAAAATTCACAAACTCATAGGAGGAAAACAAAAGCATCCGGTTTCAAGAGGAGACATTAGCGATTTTCTTGGGCAACTTAAACCACTTTCGATAAGGGAACGAATCGATAAATTCCAACTCAAACCCGATCGAGCGGATGTGATTGTTCCTGCAATGGAAATCTATTTGTATGTGATGACTTGTATAAAAACTGACGAAATCTATGTGCCAAAAGTTGGTTTATCAGATGGTGTAATTTTAGACTTACACAGACGGCAAATGAAATTTTAGGTTTGATTTTTGTTTAATTGACCGCATGAAAAACATTTTTTTTATTGCATTTGTCTCTTTGACGATTTTAAATTTTGCACAATCCGATACGCTTTTTGAAATAAAGTACCATAAAAACGGGAAAATTTCGACAAAAAGTGTGATTTTCCAAGATGATATATATTGGGGTTATGCAAAAGCCTATAATCAAAAAGGTGAAGAGATTTATTCGATGGGAACACGAAGAGCAGGCGGACATGGTTCAGTAGATTTTTATTATTTCGACAATGGTGCGGTAAGTAAAGCGCATTACACGAGTCAACCTGACGGAGGCATACAATGGGGAGATGTAACTCATTACTTTGACGAGATGGGAAACATAACAAACATCGAAGACAACAGCTCTGATATGTACGGCCATCCTAGATTACAAATCACCTACGAACCTCAATTTGAATACAAAGAGAACCCCATAAAACAAGAGGTTGTTCCTTGTGCTGAAATTTATGAAACTGAAGTTCATGTCATTAATTTGAGTGGAAAATCAATAACATTGAATGTTTCGAACATAGGTAATTCAGAATATAAAGAACAATACAGTATCTCAAAATTGATAGACACCATTTTAGTAAACACGTATATTGAAGCTCAAATTTTTACGCATCCAAAGAATATTCTTGAATTTAGTTTGCTTAATAAGAATCTAAAAAAGTCGATTGAACTCAATACCTTGTGGGCTGATCCTGTTCAACTTTCAAGGACAAAAAGGGCTTATTATATGATTCTTTTTGATTGAATCTATCACAAAATAAAAAAGTGGCTTTAAGGCCACTTTTTTATCATTCTCATTTTTTTATGTTATTTCAAGAAAATAACATATCCGGTTTCTATGTATTTTTTATCGTTATTTGGGGCTTTGAATTCAATTTTCCATGTATAACTTCCTTGTTGTACTAGTTTTCCATTGTACGTTCCATCCCATCCATATTGAGCATCTCTCGACTCAAAAATCAACTCACCCCACCTATCGTAAATATAGAGTGCGTAATTGTAAGGATCAAATCCTGAAGTAAAAATTGGCTTGAACGTTTGATTGTACATATCACCATCCGGCGTGAAACAATTTGGAACATAATAAATCAATTCTTCTTGGTATTGAATAGCACCTTGGACTGAATCAATGCAACCTAATGCGGAATAAGCATAAAGTGTTACGGTATAATTACCAAGAACGGATCCATCGTATTCATGCTCAGGGTCTGTTTCGCTCGATGTGCCCGAATTATCACCAAAATCCCAAACATAAGTTGCTGCATTGGAAGATGTATTGTTAAAGTTTACCGTAGATTCGAATTCGTTTATTACACCTGGAGTGGCTATAAAATTTGCAGTTGGCGGACCTTCAACACAGATGTAATTTGCTAAAACCTGATTGTTTGTACAGCCTGTTGAATTGGTTACCGTTAAGGTAATATCAGTACAACCAAGTTGTGTAAAAAGATGATTCACGTTTCCACAATCGTTGATTACCGTTCCATCTCCCATGGACCAATTACAATTAACACCCGAATCGCCTGTATTTGTAAAATTAACGCTTAAAGGAACACAACCAGAAGTTACATCTGCAGCAAAACTAACATTTGGTAACGAAATTACCGTAACGGTTACATCATCCGAATCCTCACAACCATTATTATCTGTACCTGTTACAGTGTATGTGTACGAACCTGCGTTTCCAGGCACAAAGGCTACGCCATTCAAAACACTGCTATTCCAAACGTAAGTATTTGCACCGCTTGCCGCTAAAATCACTGTTGCGTTTTCACAAATGGAAACATCAGCCCCTGCAAAAACTATTGGGGCTTGGTTAACTGTCACAGTAACTTGATCTGTATCCTGACAACCGTTAACATCGGTTCCTGTAACAGTATACGTTTGCGTTGTTACTGGCGTAAACGCAACACCATCAATTACATTTAAGTTCCAAGTATATGTCGAAGCTCCAGCGCCATTCAATG
>JBILIM010000180.1:0-4559 GCA_044349985.1 Crocinitomicaceae bacterium | reverse complement strand
ATGACGTAATGAACCAACAGCGTAAACGAATTTACGAACGAAGGAAAAATGCACTTTATGGCGAGCGCCTTGAATTGGATATCGACAATATGCTTTATAATGTTTGTCGCGCACGAGTAGCCTCATACACCTCTGAAGATTTTGAAGGTTTCGAATACGATTTGTTACGACTTTTAGGAATTGAATCTCCAGTGGATGCAAATGAATACAAATCCATCGACTCAAATATTTTGGTTGAAAAAGTATATAATGCTTCCCTTGAACACTATTCGAGAAAGAACAACAAAATCAGTGAGAAAACGTTTCCTCAAATTAAAAATGTTTATGAAACGATGTCAGATCGTTATAAAAACATAGTGTTTCCATTATCAGATGGAAAGCGTGAGATGCAATTGGTGATTAATTTGAAAGAGGCCTACGACACCCAAGGTAAAGCCATTGTCAAGGCTTTTGAACGAAATGTTATTCTCAACATTATCGACAATGAGTGGAAGGAACATTTGAGAGAAATGGATGATTTACGTTCTGCCGTTCATAATGCACAATACGAGCAAAAGGACCCACTATTAATTTACAAACTCGAATCCATTAAGTTGTTTGAGGGAATGCTGGAGCGTATTAATTCTGATGCTATCGAGTTGTTGATGAAACTAGATATTCCAATAGAACAAAAAGTTCAGAGTACCAATCAGGAAATAACGCATCAGCACAATTACGATAAATCGGTAACGAACAATGATGTTACGCCAACACAGCAATCTGCTAAATATCCTGGAAGTCAAGGTTATGCTGAAGCAATTAAGAACTCAATGCCACAGCAAGAAAAACAAACGCCTGTGGTTGCTGACCCAAAAATTGGAAGAAATGATCCTTGTCCTTGTGGAAGTGGAAAAAAATACAAGCAGTGTCACGGTAAGTAAATAAACAAAAACATGTCGTTTACAGGTAGTATTGCTCTGGTTGGATCAGGAAATGTTGCCTGGCATTTAGGAAATGCATTTGTAAATTCGGGTATTCGCATTACGCAAATTTACGGTCGTAATTTAGAGAAGACTACTGCTTTAGCGCATGCATTAAACACCGTATTTGAGTCCGATCTATCAAGGCTAAATGCAGACCTGGTTATTGTATGCGTCAGCGACGACAGCATTTACGAGGTGATTTCAAAAATCCCACTAGAGTGCAATGTTGTTTACACATCTGGAGCATTAGGAATTTCTGCATTTGAAGAACGGAAAAATATTGGTGTTTTTTACCCTTTGCAGACGTTTGGAGATCAAAACTTAAGTGATTTTGAGCAAATCCCAGTATTAATTGAAGCTAAGGAAAACGGTTTTTTGAATGAAATACATTCGCTCGCTTCAGCCATTAGTTCGAAAGTATTTGTTGTTAATTCTGAACAACGTTTAATTTATCATTTGGCAGCAGTTTGGATGAACAATTTTGTGAATCATCTCGGAAGTATCGCCTTTGAAATCATTGAGCAACATCATTTAAATTGGGAAGTATTAAAACCATTGATTGAAAAAACGACTTTAAACCTCATAAACAATAATCCTATTGAACTTCAAACGGGGCCTGCAAAAAGAAACGATTTAAAAACCCTTGCATTGCATGAAGACATCTTGAATGCAGAACAAAAAGCACTTTATACTGCACTATCAGCATCTATAAAAAAGAAACACCATTAAAATGGAAAGCTATAAAATTAAACTCTCGAGAATTAACACCTTCATGTTTGATGTTGATGGTGTTTTGACAAATGGTGAAATCATGTTGTTTGAAAACGACATTGTAAGGGTTCTCAATTCTAGGGACGGTTACGCATTGCAATATGCCGTAAAAATGGGTTACAAAATAATGATTGTAACTGGTGGTAATTCAAAAGTGGTTGAACAAAGACTTCTAGGCTTAGGTGTTCATGAGGTGCATTTATCCTCGTTCAATAAGCTAAAGGTATATGAAGACATTAAAAAAAGACATAACCTTAATGATGAAACCATTTTATATATGGGTGACGACATTCCCGATTATCAGGTAATGACTAAGGCTGGAGTTGCTGCTTGTCCTCAGGATGCCGCTATTGAAATAAAAAAAATTGCGCATTATCAATCCCCTTTCGACGGTGGTAAATTTTGTGTTCGAGACGTCATTGAACAAACCCTAAGGGTGCAAAACAAATGGTTTTCTGATGCGGCTTTTGAATGGTAATTATAACTTCAGCGCCTTGTATTGAACTTCTTGATTGTTGCTTGTCACTTGAATCAAATAAAATCCCGAATTCCATTCTGTGGTATTTAATTCAAAACTTTCAATAAAACTACCCGAAGCAATGTCTTTTCCCGTCATGTCCTTCACAGAATAAGAGGATTCATCTTTGGAGGTAGCATTTAAAACCAGGCTGTTGTTAAACGGATTAGGATATAAAACAACATTTGATATTTCTGTGTTTTCATTAACATTTACCAAGGAGAAGGGAACAGGGTCAAATTCAATTGGAGGAAAAACGTCATTAGGTCCAATCTTCATGACATAAACATTACCACCACCAGCACCTAAACCTGAAGTATATCCAACAAAAATAGCAGATCCATCACTTGTTGGAATTATTTCACCTGGTGCATCTTCCAATGGATAATTTATTGAGGTAATGAGACCATCCCAATACAAACCTTCACCCACTTTTGAAATGCCTACGTCATACCCATCGTTAAACGAACTCGCATCGAAATAACTGAAGCACATATAGTATTTACCTAGGCTACCGTAATTCGTTAAGAGTTCTATGATTTTCTCTCCTGATGATGGCACTTCAATCTGCTCAAAATCAAATACTGATGTATAATTGACCTTACCAAACAAACTGTTTTTAAGAGTTGTACCAACGGGTTGCTGCCAACCAACGTAACTTACCCTATTGCTGACAACATCAAGATCGATTCCTCTGACGCCATAATTCCCATTTATTCCGATAGTATCTATCCATTCGATTGTTCCATCAAACTTCATTCTGGAAATGAATCCTTTAACTAACGAAGAATCGGACACATAAATTTCTCCGGCAACAAAAAAGGTTGAATCATTTAATAATTCAACGGCAAATGCCCTATCTTCACCTAACCCGCCAATTCGCTTTGTCCATAAGGTATCTCCATCATTACCGGTTTTCACCAAATAAGCATCGTTATCCCCGTTTGTTGTTGAATTGGTTTCTCCAACCATTAAGACGCCATTGTCTGGAGTTAAAATTGCGTCATTTACTTTTTCCCAATTGGATCCACCAATTGTTTTTTGCCATTCCAACTGACCAGTTAAATCTGTTTTGAAAAGAAAAATATCATATCCACCATTTCCGGATGAATTGGTATATCCGCATCCAAAAAAACCATCACCTTCCTTATAAAGAACTCTTCTCGCCCATTCCGATTCACTTCCGCCGTAATTATTCGACCAAATATAATTCCCAAGGCTATCTATTTTCAACAAAAAAGCTTGAGAAGGACCTTCTCCAAAGCTACTTGAACTTCCACAAATTACATACGAACTGTCTGGAAGTTGAACAATTCCCTGACCGTAATCGTAACCATTATTCGAATACAATTTTCGAAAAGCTATTTGTCCATTCGCAAAGGATGTAACAAGCGATATTGCAATTAAAAAGGCTATTTTATTTAAAATGCGCATCTCAATCTGAATTGTAGTGATTGTCCTCTTCCGACCTTACTGATAGTCCCAATAATGTCTTCCGAACCTAATCCTATGTTTAACTTTTTGATATCGAAATTGGCATAACAACCCAATCGAAATTTGGTAAATCCACCATAACTCGCGTGGGCACCGAATTTAAATAGCTCCATTATCCTTATTTGACCACCAATGTATATTAAAGGGGCATAAGCAAGGGTATAATACAATTTGGTTCCAAAATAGCTCTGAAACAAAGAGGTATTGTGTTCGTCTACTATTTTACCAATTTGAATGTAACCTGGTAACATAGCCCATCGACTTTTTGAACTTTCTTGAATATTCAAGGTGTCTAAAATCGATGTACCATTGTTTAAAACACTAGCGTCACCAATCAACTGATCTAAAGTGAAACCTTCATAAACATATGCAGTATCAACAGCATATCGCTGCACTGCGGATGGAAGCAATCCAAAACCAACATTTCTAAAGGACATTTGAATATAGGCTAGACGATCTTTTTTTAGTTCAAATGACATTCTTTTATCAAAATCCAATCCTATTCCTATTCCTTTAACAAAATTCCTTGTGTTGGCAATATCAATAGTGGCATCTAAAAGCAGATTTAAAGAATCAATGGATTCCGACTGGTACAATCCGGCATTATAAAATTTACCATTTGCGTAATTCGAGATGGAATAAAAATTCAAGGTAAGGTTTGATTTGGACTTTTTATCAATTAGTCCTAAGCCCAATTTTTGAAAAGCCATTAAATTAAACGCAGATCCTGAAAAATCTGCATTTTGTCCTAAATAGGATTCATTTCCATAAAATGTTAAACCGAATAAATCTTTGGAGTAGAGCACGGAACCCAA
>JBILIM010000179.1:0-4562 GCA_044349985.1 Crocinitomicaceae bacterium | reverse complement strand
CCTAGCGGGTCTATTCCGGCAAACGGATTTAAAATGGTCTTTTGTTCAAAAAGAAATACGGTAAATGGAACGCAGTTACACCCCAATTTTAACCTTCAGCAAACCGAAGGCGATTGGATTATTTTAACAGATGCCCTTGGAGTTGTGGTAGATTCCCTTCAAATCGTGAACAGAACTAAATCCGATCATTCTGTCGGAAGGTCTTCGAATGGCGCAGTTGATTGGAGGTTATTTACTACTCCTACGCCAAATGCCAACAATACAGGAGGCATAAACTTTTATACCCCAACTCCCACAATGAGTTTGGCACCAGGATTTTATACCGGAACACAATCGGTAACGCTTACATGTTCTGATCCTACGGCTACTATCCGTTACACAACAAATGGAAACACGCCTACGGCAACATCCACGTTGTATTCTGGGCCTATAACAATTTCAACAACTACGGTGCTACGAGCCGTCGCCTTTAGTACAAATCAACCTTCATTTACGGAAACAAACACGTATTTTATAAATGTTACGCACACAGTACCTGTTGTTTCTGTGAGCAGCCAAGGTGTTGGTACCCTTTTGGGTGGAAATCAAACGCCAGTTGCGGGTTCCTTTGAATTGTTCGAAGAAGGTGGTCTTTTTATAGATGAGGGGCAAGGAGAATTCAATAAGCACGGAAACGATTCATGGGCATATGGACAAAGAGGTTTTGATTACATTACTAGAGACCAATACGGCTATGCGGCATACTTGGCTCATCAAATATTCCCGGAGAGTACACGAGATAAATTCCAACGGGTTATATTAAAGCCTGCTGCAAGTGACAACTATTCTTTTGAAAACGGTGCACACATACGTGACGCTTTTATTCATACCTTATCTATACGCGCCGGTATGCGTTTGGATGAAAGAACGTGGAGACCATGTGTGGTTTATGTAAACGGACAATATTGGGGGGTTTATGAAATCAGAGAAAAAGCGGATGACCATGATTATACCGATTATTATTTCGATCAGGATAAATTCAATTTGTATTATCTAAAAACTTGGGGGGGTACTTGGCAAGATTACGGTGCGCCGAATGCGCAACCTGACTGGAACAACCTTAGAAACTTTATCCTTAACAACAATATGAGTGTGCCTGCAAATTTCGCCAATGTAGACACCTTATTAAGCTGGAAATCGCTGTGTGATTACTTCGTTTTCAATTCTTATGTCGTCAATCAAGACTGGCTCAACTGGAATACCGCTTGGTGGCGTGGACTTGATCCTAATGGGAATCACCGAAGATGGCGTTACACATTATGGGATATGGATGCCACTTTTGGACATTACGTAAATTATACGGGAATTCCAGACGAATCACCAAATGCAGACCCTTGTAATGCCGAGAATCTTCCAAATCCTGGAGGGCAAGGCCACACTGACATCTTAGAAAAGTTAATTGCTGAAAATCCATTGGTTGAGCAATACTATATTACGCGTTACATAGATTTGGTGAACACCTATTTCTCATGCAATTACATGAATACGCTTCTTGATAGTATGGTGAATGAAATTACACCCGAAATGCAAGGACAAGTTAACCGTTGGGGAGGAACTTTTACCGGATGGCAATCGAGGGTCCAACAAATGCGAAATTTCATGAATGACCGATGCCTAGCGTTGGAACAAGGATTAGTTGATTGTTACCAGTTAACCGGTCCATATGCTGTTACATTCAACGTTTCTCCTCCATTGTCAGGTGAGATTAAGGTAAATTCCGTTTGGGCTCCTTCGTATCCTTGGACAACATCTTATTTCGGGGGAATAAATACATTGCTATTGGCTGATCCCCTACCAGGATTTATTTTTGACCACTGGGAATATACAACAGGGCCATTATCACTCCCAATAACTTCGGATTCCAATTCAATCAATATTAACGGGATTGAAAATATTGTAGCATTCTTCGTTTCTGATAATCCGGATTTTGATAATGATGGACTCCTAAATGGTGATGAAACCATTGCGGGTACTGATCCTAACAATCCGGATACCGACGGTGACGGAGAAAACGATAACATTGAGGTTGGTGCAGATCCTGCAAACCCAATTGATACGGATGGAGACGGTATAATTGATGCATTGGAATCTTCTGTTACGGATACAGATAACGACGGTGTAAGCGATGAAGCAGATCCTGCTAATACAGACCCATGTGTTCCTAATGTGAACGCAGGACCTTGTGATCAAGATAATGATGGATTAACAAATACTGAAGAGGGAACAGAAGGAACATCTCCTACCAACCCAGATACAGATGGTGATGGAATCAATGATGGAAATGAAGTTGCTGCAGGAACAGACCCATTAAATCCTTGTGATCCTGATGAAAACTTTGCTGGATGTAACGTTGACACAGATGGAGATGGTGTGCTAGATGCTCAAGAAACAGCAGACGGAACCAGCTTGACCAATCCATGTAGCTATGAAATTGCGTCAATTACCGAACCAATGTTGGCTGATCAAGATTGCGATGGCGATGGAATTTCTGACGAAGATGAAATCACAAACGGAACTGATCCTTTTGACGCATGTGATCCAAATAATGCAGGAATAGAATGTATTAGTGGTATTTATTTACCTACAGGATTCTCTCCAAATGGGCTTGGTGCCAGTGAAAATGAGAGCCTCACTATACTTGTAGGTAAAGATGTTAAAGAATTTACCTTATTCATTTACGACCGTTGGGGTAACCTCATGTTACAAACAAGTAACAGCGATTTTGAATGGGACGGAACATACAAAGGTGAGGATTGTAATGCAGGCGTTTATGCGTACATTCTTGAAGTAGCATTCACCAACGGTACTAAAGAAACAAGATCTGGTAACATCACGTTAATTCGATAAGTATGAGAAAGATATTTATTGGTATTTCTTTATTTCTCGGTTTAAACGCCAACGCCCAAGATATTCATTTTTCTCAGGTTGCACAAACACCTTTATTCATTAATCCTGCAGCAGCCGGTGTCTATGATGGTTGGGAACGCGTTATAATAAACCATAGAAATCAATGGTTGGGAGCCGGGACTCAATTCATGACCAGTGCCGTTGCTGCAGATGCAAACTTTTTTAAATCTAAATTCAGCAGAAAGGAATCGGCACATTTAGGTGTTGGGCTTCTTTTCTACAATGACATTGGCGGTGATTCGCGTTTTGGAAACCAAACAGGCGCCCTTACTTTAAGTGGAATTTTACCTTTAGGCTACGGACATACTATTTCAGCCGGTATTCAAGGTGGTTTTGGTAACAGAAGTGCAGATTTCACCAACTTAACATTCGCGTCTCAATGGAATGGGGGTCAATTTGATCAAACCATATTGTCTGGTGAAGCTAACGGAAATTCATTTAAATATGCCGAAGCATCTGCTGGATTATACTACGTTTTTAACGGTGGACAATCGACATTCAACAGAAATGAAGATTTACAAATCCAAGTTGGCTTGGCTGGTTTTCACCTCAACAGACCACAACTACAATATACCACAACAGATGGTGACCGCATGTATAGAAAATTTGTTGGGCATGCAGGAATTGTAGCCGATATTCCTGGTACCAAGATGGCTATTGATGCAAACATTGCGCAGTTCATTCAAGGACCTCACTTCCAAACGATTTTTGGTGCAACAGCAAGGTATCGCCTAGCCAACGGAACCAAGGTAACAGGATACAGCAGTCAAACCTATATTGGGTTTGGTTTGTATCATCGTTTAAGAGATGCCGTGGTTCCTACATTTGTTCTGGAATTGGGAGGATTTAAATTTGGATTGTCTTACGATGTTACCGTTTCTACAATGCGCAAAGCCTACACTGGTGGTTCATTAGAATTTTCTTTATCGTATACGAACTGGAACAATTCGCTTTGGAAAAGAAGACGTTAATCGCTTACTTCTTTACAAACGACTTGAAAAATTGACCGATTTTTTTTCGAAACAAGAACATCAATAAGATGTACGGAATTATCATTAGGTAAAGAATACCGTAATTGATGTTTGAACCAAATGATGCTTCATTAAGCTCTGCGCCTTGCTCCGCCAAAAGTTTGCACTGGGAACAGCCCTGACCTTCAGCAAAAGAAGGAATAAGCAACAGACTAAAAAACAATATATAATAAAGGTGCTTTCTCACATTGCTAATTTAAACATTTCAATAGAAATTTAGTTCTTACAAATTCATTTTAACAAAAGAAGATTCTAACCGCTAAGGCGTCAAAAAGCGTATTTTTGTAAAAATTTAAAGAATGAGAATTTTTGGATTTATACTTGTAATCGTATTGCTTAGTTGCAATGCATCCAATGGTGATAAAGTTGACGCCAATGAGCCGGCGAACCTTGATAGTCTTGTTGCTATGCGCGAAAAAGCTTATCTAAGCGATACCACAAACTTAGATGTTAAGAAAAAGTACATTGATGCCTTATTGAAGCGTGGAAATCAAAAAATTAAAGATTTTGACATGACAACTGCATATCGAGACGCAGCAAAGGCTTTCCGTTTAGACAGCATGAACTTTGATGTAAGGATGTTAT
>JBILIM010000178.1:0-4571 GCA_044349985.1 Crocinitomicaceae bacterium | reverse complement strand
TATAACAGGTACAATCATTTATGTTGGCAAGGCAAAGAATTTAAAAAAAAGAGTGGGATCTTATTTTTCCAAAAGTCACGACAATGGAAAAACCTATATGCTCGTCAAAAAAATAGTTGATCTGCGGTATACCGTTGTTAACTCCGAAATGGATGCGTTGCTTCTTGAAAACAATTTGATTAAAGAATATCAGCCCAAATACAACATTCAACTTAAAGACGACAAAACATATCCATGGATTTGTATTAAAAATGAAACATTTCCCAGAGTCTTCTCTACGCGAAAAATTATTCGTGACGGTTCTCAGTATTTTGGACCTTATCCTAATGGTAAAGTGCTTCAAACCCTTTTAAATTTGATTAAATCGAACTACAAATTGAGAACCTGTTCTTTAGATTTATCTGAGAAAAACATTTCCAATCGTAAATATAAAGTTTGTTTGGAATACCATATTGGCAACTGTATGGGACCATGTGAAGCAAAACAAACTGAAGAAGAATACACTTTTCAAATCAAAGAAATTACTTCCATTCTCAAAGGAAATGTGGGTGCTGTAATTCAAGTGTTGAAGAAGGAAATGTTGATATTTGCATCAAAATATGAGTTTGAAAAAGCGCAAGACATCAAATTGAGAATCGCCGCTTTAGAAGCGTTCAGAATCAAATCATCCGTGGTTTCAGCTTCAATAAAAGAGGTGGATGTGGTTACCATACATGATGAAGATAACGTTGCTTTTGTCAACTACCTTTGTGTTAAAAACGGTTCCATAATCCACGCCTTTACCTCATCTATTAAAAAAATACTGGACGAGTCCTACGACGATATATTGTCAGCGATTTTACCTACACTTAGGGAACGATTTCAAAGTCAATCAAAGGAAATTATGTTGGAAAAACCAACGGATTTACAGATTGATGGTATTACTTTTTCGGTTCCGCAAAAAGGTGAAAAAAAACAACTGATCGAGCTGTCTAAAAACAATGCTATACAGCGAAAACTAGAGTATAACCGGCAGGAAAAATTAATAAATCCTGAAAAACATACTGAAAGAATTCTCAATCAAATTAAAACGGATTTCAGATTAAAGGAACTCCCGCATCATATGGAGTGTTTCGATAATTCCAATATTCAAGGGATGCATGCCGTTTCTGCATGTGTGGTTTTTCGGGATGGTAAACCCAGTAAACGCGACTACCGGCACTTTAACATCAAAACCGTTGAAGGACCCAATGATTTTGCTTCAATGGAAGAGGTTGTTTACAGAAGATACAAACGGTTAATGGAAGAAAATCAATCGCTGCCGCAACTTATAATTATTGACGGTGGAAAAGGACAATTGAGCGCAGCGTTGAACGCTTTAGAACAACTAAATCTTCGCGGAAAGGTTGCCATAGTAGGAATAGCAAAAAGATTGGAAGAAATTTTCTTTCCCGGAGACAGTTTACCTATATACATTGATAAGCGTTCGGAAAGTTTGAAAGTAATTCAGTTCATGCGCAATGAAGCACATCGCTTCGGAATAACACATCACAGAAGCAAGAGAAGTAAAGCTGCTATACAATCTGAATTAACTGGAATCAAAGGTATAGGTGAAGCTACACAAGAACTACTTATCAAGCAATTCAAAACGGTCAAGGCAATAAAGCAACTCAATCTTGACGAATTAAGCAAAGCAATCGGATCGAGTAAGGCAAAAGTTATTTTTGAATATTTCCATCAGGAAACAGAAAGTTGATGTAATTTTTCTCTTGAAAGGTAACGGAGAATTTTACTGCCTTTTGAAGACTTTCTTTCTTTTCTTGCAGCTGCATTTTTGCAAGTTGAAAATCCGTATAAAAATCCTCTTGACGGTATGAAAACGCATAGTGCAAATCATCCCACTTATTCACGTATTCCTCATGTACGAGCATCGGAATTTTATATCCAAAAGAAATGTTCATGGCGCCTGAAATCTGATTTTTAAAATATTCAGCAGCGCTTGGTGTATCCGGATGAACCATGGGCCAGATAAAATCGGCTCCTTTTAGATAAGCATCATACGTCTCTTCATCTATAAATGCATCAAACAATACAACTTGACTTTTAAATGCGTAGTGTTGTAAGGTTGCTTTAAACGAAATGACATCCGGATGTTCGGGATCTGATTTCCCGAGAAACACATAGCGAATATTCGCCTGATTTATTTTATCCATTAAGACTATTGACCCCAATAAATCTTTTCTTCGAAATTCTACCCCTCCAATAACTACTATCCAAAGCGCATCGTTTGGTTTGAAAATCTGCTTATCAAACTTTGGAAATCGAAGCGGGTAAAACGATCGCACTTGAATGCCGGGTGGAGGGATAATCTGCGAAAGCAAAAAATCATTTAAAACAAAGTACTTTTTAATTTTTCGGTGGATTATTTTTTGTGTAAAACTCTTTTTGAATTTATTGATGGTATGAATGATTCCAACATATTCAACTTTTTTAGAAGCAGTGAGGCAAAAGTTCCGAACATGAGCGCCTTGGGCTGTATTGAAAATAACAATAGAGATGTTTTCCGATACAAAAAACCTGTTGAGCTTACGTATTTTTAAAAAGTCTTTTAGGTTCTTTTTTTCCATTTCAAATGGAATAAAGTGATCAACTACTTCACGCAGCTGCGTATTGCGATTCCATAAAGCATTTGAAGAAATAAAATAGGTTTCAATTCCTAATGCCTTGAGTGCTGAAAATTGAGAAAGCAAACATTCGTCATGTGACCCTCCAATTTCTAAAATTGCAACCTTTTTGAATATTTTCCGTTGACCTACCAAAACCGTTTAGATGCTATCGTCTAACAAAGTAAGTTAAAAATTAAAATTGAAAAATATTATTATGCGTTTCCTACTAACTTTTAGTTTGTTTTTAGCCGCAAGTTTTAATGTGTTTTCACAAACAAAAACAATCAAACTGGTTATTGATCCTGGTCACGGTGGTAGCGATCCTGGACATGTTCCGGAATATTCTGGCCATTTGTCAGAAAAAGAATTAAACCTCATCATTTCCAAAAAAGTAGGAGCGTATATCGAAGATCATCTTCAAAATATTGAAATTGTATACACTCGAGAAGACGACTCCTATCCAACATTGGATGAACGTGTTGATCTGGCAAATGCAGAAAATGCCAATTATTTTATTTCCATACACTGTAATGCGAATGCAGCGCATGGTGTCTGCGGTACGGAATGTCATGTTCACTCCAAAACATCAACAAAAGCCGTGAAACTGGCCAACGAAATTCAAAAACAATTTACCGATGAGGCGGGAAGGAAATCTCGGGGAGTGAAAGATACCGAAGACAGAACGTATTCATTGCAAGTATTGAAATATACGGAAATGACAAGTGTTCTGGTTGAATGTGGATTCATGACCAATGAAACCGAAGCTAAATTCTTGAATACGACTGAAGGACAAGATGATATTGCCCTGTCGATTTATAATGCCTTTCGTTCGTTTGTAATTGAACAGCATTCAGATATTTCTTTTGTTAAACCGGAAAGTAAAAACACAGAAAACATTGCTTCTTCAAAACCGAGTGAAGGGTACACTATACAAATTATGTCGAGCAAAACACCGTTGGAAACCAGTAAAGATGAGTTTAAGCAATTGGGGATTCCCGTTTCTCGAAACAAGCTCAATACAACATCCTCCTACAAGTACCAATATACTGTAGGAACATACAATTCGAAAGATGAAGCGATGAAAGATCTCGAAAAAATCCAAACCAACGGATTTAAAGATGCTTTCATTACCAAAACAGGAAAATAAGAAAAGTTTGATTATTAGACTTTTGTGTTGATTATTGTCGGAAGTTTTTTTACATTCACAACTTAATTATACACCATGGCTACTGTCTTTGAAACGCGTCTCATTGGAAACATTGGAAAAGATGCTGTCGTTAAAAATATGGAACGCGGATTAATCGCTATCAATTTTCCTGTTGCACATAATAAAAATTGGAAAGACAAACGAACCGGAGATACGAAAACCAAAACGACTTGGGTAAATTGTACAATATGGAAAAAAGAAGGTTCTAACCTTAGAATTCTTGATTTTTTAAAACGCGGAGCTTTAGTTGATTTGGAAGGTACTCCTTTCGCTAAGGCATATCCTCAGGAAGATGGTTTCATTCGTACCGAAATTCGTTTAAACGTCTCAAAAACAAATATTTTACGTCCTGCAAAATGCGAAGATGATAATTTTGTAGATGTGGTTGATAGAGACGATTGCGATGACCCATTTGAAACTTCCATTGACGACTTTTCTATTGATGAAGATGATTTTTAATCAAAGTTGAATTTTTTGTTCATAGAATTTACGCTTAAAAGAATTTCTTTATTTATATTTGCAATCGCTTTTTGAGATTAACCTTTTGTGAACGTCTTTTTCGACCCCACATGGTTTTAGAAAGTAAATTAAAATATTCCTCCTTAGCTCAGTCGGTTAGAGCATCTGACTGTTAATCAGAGGGTCCTTGGTTCGAGCCCAAGAGGAGGAGCTAAAAGGGTACAGAGATGTACCCTTTTTTTGTTATTAGTATGACCTAC
>JBILIM010000241.1:0-3841 GCA_044349985.1 Crocinitomicaceae bacterium | reverse complement strand
GTTCCCGATAATACCAAGTGTAACATGGAATTTTGAATTTTAAACGCATGATGAAGCCATTTATTTTCATAGCATCCATCGTTTTATTCTGGGGTTGCACCAAAGAGGTTGACATAGAAATCCCGGGATATAAAGAACAAATTGTAATTGACGGTAGAATTGAAACCGATTCGCCACCTATTGTTTTAATCTCAAAATCCAAAGATATTTTTTCACCGACGAATATCGATGCATTCATCAACGGATTTGTTTCGGGAGCCACTGTTATCATTAGTGATGGAACAACTACAGATACCTTAGAAGAAATTTGTTCGGACAATCTTCCTCCGGGATCTGAAGAAATTGTTTCGGGACTTTTAGGGATTCCCCCATCACAACTTGCCAGCAATCCAATTTGCGGATACACTTCATTTAATCCCGACATTTGGGGCCAAGTTGGAAAAACATATCAACTTACTGTACAATATGATGGTAAAGCGTATACAGCTACAACTGAGATTAAACCGACGACACAATTGGATTCTCTCTATTGGAAACCCGAAGACAATTTAACAGACTACGGATTTTCTTGGGCTAAACTCAGTGACCCTGCTGGTCAATATGATGCTTACAGATGGGAGGTGAAAAGAATTAACAAGGGCTTTGGTGGACAGCCTATCGATCCGATTTTCCAACCAACATTTAACCCGGTTTTCGACGACGATTTTTTTGATGGATTGACTTTTGATTTCTTCTATGAAAATCCGATGGTCTGGAACGACCCGAATGTACCCGACGAATTTAAGGGGTATTATCACCTAGGTGATACTGTTGTTGTTAAGTTATCAAAAATGGATCGAACAACGTTTGAATTTCTAGAGAAAAAATACAATCAAATCTATTCTGCAGGAAATCCTTTTTCAACACCCATTAATATCCCTACAAATTTAAGTAATGGAGCTCTAGGTATTTGGGCCGGTTTTTCACCATGGTATGACACGCTTATTTGTCAGCCTTAATTTTAAACACCATTAAAAATGAAAAAAGCAATTTTTATTCTAGTCTGTTCATCATCTTTATTTGGATGTAAAAAAGTTTATCAATGCGAATGTAAACGGATTATAAACGGAGAAGATTGGAATCCAATTATAACAAATGTTGCTATCGAAGGCACCAAATCGAATGCCAGTACGGAATGTGAATCTTTAAGTTATTCGCTTGGTTGGCAAGATTACCAAGGTTGCGCACTCAAATAAATCAATAGTATTTATTGCTTAGCAAAAAATTGCTTACGTAATCCTCGATGCCTTCTTCCAGGGTGTGGAATGGCTTGGTATATCCTTGACTTATAAGTTTTGACATATCTGCTTCCGTGAAATATTGATATTTATCTCTAATGTCCTCGGGTGTATCTACAAATTGAATGTTTGGTTCCTTACCTACACTTTTAAATGTGGCATTTGCAAGATCAAGAAATGTTCTGGCTTTTCCAGTTCCTAGGTTGTAAATTGCACTGTTCGGCTTATTTTCCATAAGGAATAAAGCCACTTCCAAAACATCTTTCACATAAATAAAATCACGCAGCTGACCTCCATCAGAATAATTTGGATTGTGAGAACGGAAGAGTTTCATGGAACCATGTTCTTCAATCTGCTTAAAGGCATGTAAAATCACACTGGCCATTCTTCCTTTATGGTATTCGTTCGGACCGTAGACGTTAAAGAACTTCAAACCGTACCAAAAAGGAGGCGTTGTATCCTGTTGAAGCACCCACTTATCAAAATCATTTTTAGATTCGCCATAAGGGTTAAGCGGTTTCAAATTAGGGATCAAATCATGATCATCGACGTATCCAAATTCACCTAAACCATAAGTTGCTGCAGAACTGGCATATACCAAAGGGATTTGAGCTTGGACACAGGCTTTCCATACGTCTTTTGAGAAATTCAAATTCAAGGCATCAAGAATCGATTTGTCGAATTCCGTAGTATCAGTTCTGGCACCAATGTGAAAAACAAAATCAACTTCTTTCCCAAAATCAGTTAACCAAGCTATAAAATCCTTCCTGCCTACTTTGGATACGAGCGTTTTTCCTTCGAGATTATTGAGCTTATCTTTTCTTGAAAAATCATCTACGGCTATAATATTTTGGTATCCTTCAGCATTCAATCTACCAACGAGAGCACTGCCGATAAATCCGGCTGCTCCAGTGACAACGATCAGTTTATTTTGAGGTGTTTCCAAGAGCTAATTTAAAACAAACCATGAATTTCAGCATCGATTGAGCTGATGATTTTCCCAAGATCTTCCTGACTCTCAGGGAACCTGTTGTTATCCACATCAATGATGAGCAATTTGCCTTTATCATAAGTGGAAATCCAAGCTTCATAGCGTTCGTTCAATCGTTTGAGGTAATCCAGACGAATACTTTCTTCATAGTCTCTTCCTCTACGTTGGATTTGATTTACTAAAGTTGGGATACTTGCGCGCAAATAGATGAGCAAATCAGGAGCAGAAATAAAAGACTCCATAAGATTAAAAAGCGAAAAATAATTTTCAAAATCTCTGGTTGTCATCAACCCCATAGAATGGAGATTCGGAGCAAAAATGAATGCATCTTCATAAATGGTTCTGTCCTGAATCACATTGCGGTCGGTCTCTTTAATTTCTTGAATTTGCGTAAAACGGCTATTCAAATAATAAATTTGGAGATTGAAAGACCACCTTTGCATATCCTCATAAAAATCATTGAGGTAAGGGTTCTGTTCAACATCTTCATAGTGCGTTTCCCAGTTGTAATGTTTTGAGAGCATTTCAGTGAGTGTGGTTTTTCCAGAACCAATGTTTCCAGCAACAGCTACGTGCATATTTCCTTGTTTTTAGGCTGACTAAATTACAATAATTCAATAAACTTTTAAAGGAAGCTTACTTCGTATTTTAAAATTTTATCCACGGTTTGTAAAAAAAAATAGGAACCGGATATTTTGAATTTTCGAACATTATGAATTGGTAAATCGAATCGAATTTCTGAATAATCATCAACAAGTATGAATTGTTTTTGATTTTCATCTAAAAAAACAACTTTACCATTCCGAAATTCAAAATCAATAACACCTTCAACATCGTAAACATCAACCAATGAACCATAAATATCAAATTCAAAAAGCCTACCTTGATCTTCTTTGACGAACAATCTGTTTTCAAATTCTTCGATTTCTAGAATGGAAGTGCTGTTTAAAATACCACGAACGTTTTTAATTTCCTGAAATTGGCTCGTATTGTTAGTACTGATAAGCAGAAGACGATTGTTCAATTCATCGAAAACCCAAATTTTCTCCTGCTGTCCAGAAGGCGAGAAACAACTTGCCCATTGAATATCATAACGGTCCAAATCAATGCACTCCTGCGATAAAGTAAGCGTATTGTCGAGAATACAAACCGATTGTTGCTCCTCACTGAATAGGGCAATTTTCATCGCATTAACAGGCAATATTGAATGGAGACTTCCTATTTTCTTGATGCTTTGAGAGAACAATTTATGTCCAGTAGTATCATATTTGTTTATGCTTCCGTATTGCTGAATGATTAAATTTCCTATCCAATCTACCGTCCAAATGGCGTTTGAATCACAAGAAAGGGAGTCCTTTAATTTCCACGAAATGTTCGAATCACTTTGCGCATTTGAAATGTGTAAAACAAAAATTAAAAATCCCGTTAGTGCTACCCGTATCATCTTAGTGCTTTAAAAATAATTTTACCTCATCAATTACCGTCCTTTCATTTAGAAGTCTGGGAACCTTGTTTTGGCCCCCAAGCTTATTTTTTGATTTCAACCAAAGGTCAAATGTACCTTTAGGAGCCA
>JBILIM010000174.1:0-4631 GCA_044349985.1 Crocinitomicaceae bacterium | reverse complement strand
GTCTTTCCAACATGATGACCAATTTGAATCTTACCGACATGGAGACATGCTATAAGTTGATACGCGTTTCTATTGCTAAAAACATCACGATCAAGGAGAACCGTTTTGGTATTGAACCTGAAATCACCGCAAAACTTGCACGGGTCAAAGGGATTAAAATTTACGAAGTCGGTATTTCATATTACGGCCGAACTTATGAAG
Source organism: Crocinitomicaceae bacterium (assembly GCA_044349985.1). Taxonomy (GTDB): domain Bacteria; phylum Bacteroidota; class Bacteroidia; order Flavobacteriales_D; family Crocinitomicaceae; genus M0103. Next base: position 4,430 of record JBILIM010000174.1, on the reverse strand, counting down.
AAGGCAAAAAGATAGGATGGAAAGACGGATTCCGAGCCATCTATTGCATATTCAAATACAAGTTTGTAAAATAACTCGATTTTCATTTTCAAAAAAAAAGGCCGTCTCAGAAGACAGCCTTTTCTATAGTGATATTTTCTTTTACAGAATTAACATCGCATCGCCATAAGAGTAGAAGCGGTATTTGTTTTCAACAGCCTGCTTGTATCCTTCCATCATCAATTCATGACCACAAAATGCTGAAATCATCATCAATAAAGTAGATAGTGGTGTATGAAAATTGGTAACCATGCAATCTGCTATACTGAAATCATATGGAGGAAAAATAAATTTATTGGTCCAACCGTCATAAGGTTTCAATAAGCCGTCGGTCGAAACGGACGTTTCAATTGAACGCATTGAAGTTGTACCAATTGCGCAAACTCGTTTTTTATTGATTTTCGCTTCATTTACGATATCTGCACATTTCTCAGAAATGATTACCTGCTCAGAATCCATTTTATGCTTGGTAAGGTCTTCAACTTCTACCGAACGAAACGTTCCCAACCCAACATGAAGGGTTACTTCCGCAAAATTTACCCCTTGAAGTTCCAGACGTTTTAGCAATTCTCTGGAAAAATGGAGTCCTGCAGTTGGTGCAGCCACAGCACCTTCCTCTTTCGCAAAGATGGTTTGATAACGTTCTTCATCTTCAGGTTCTACATCGCGTTTGATATATTTCGGTAGCGGCGTTTCGCCCAATTCCGTAATTTTTGCTTTGAATTCTTCGTATGGGCCATCAAACAAGAAACGTAAAGTTCTTCCTCGAGAAGTGGTATTATCGATTACCTCAGCCACTAATGAATCGTCATCGCCAAAATACAATTTATTTCCGATTCGTATTTTTCGAGCAGGATCAACGAGTACATCCCATAACAGGCTTTCTCTGTTTAATTCTCTAAGCAAAAAAACCTCAATTTTTGCTCCCGTTTTTTCCTTGTTACCATACATTCTGGCAGGAAAAACACGCGTATTGTTCATAATCATCACGTCCCCTTCTGAGAAGTATTCTGTGATGTCTTTGAAAAGGCGGTGTTCGATTTTTCCCGAATCTCTGTGAAGGACCATCAAACGGGCCTCATCCCTGTTATCACTTGGGTATTCCGCTATCAGTTCTTCTGGAAGATTAAAACTGAAATCGGAAAGCTTCATTTTACTCATACTGTTTTTTTTAGAATACTTTTTTTTGAAAAGTGGGTGCAAAGATACAACAATGAAGAGCCCTTGTCAAGGGATTGACTTAATTAAGCCTGAATTTGTTGAATCCAATCCTCAATTGTTTTGGCATTTTCTATCGAGTGTATGCCCGACTTTGTTCTTCTCAATGCGATAAGCGTAGCACCAGAGTTTAATGCTTTACCAAAGTCATTGGCAAAAGAACGAATGTAAGTGCCTTTTGAACAGGTAATTTCAAAATCAATCTCCGGAAAACGATCCGTATTCAATGTTATATTTTGAATTTCAATGGATACGGCTTTCATTTCGGGGGTTTCACCTGATCGCGCTAAATCATAGGCCCTTTTTCCATCAATTTGTTTTGCCGAAAATATAGGTGGTGTTTGTTCAATTTTACCTAAAAATTGATGTCGCGTTGTTTCAATCAATTCAGCAGTAATGTGATGGATCGGATACGCTTCATTGAAATCCGTTTCTAAATCAAAAGAAGGTGTTGTTTTGCCTAATAATAAGGTGCCTGTATACGTTTTATTATCATTTATAAAGGAGGTTATTTTCTTTGTGTTTTTTCCGGTGCAAATAACGAGAAGTCCGCTGGCTAATGGGTCTAATGTTCCTGCATGACCAACCTTTATTTTCTTAACTCCAATTCGCTGTTTGATTTGCCAACGAAGTTTGCTTACCACGTTAAAAGATGTCCAGCCCAGCGGTTTATCCACAAGAAGGGTTTCCCCGTTAATGAAATCCATTTAGAATGAAAAATAAATGAGGAGTAAAAGCCCAATGATGATTCGATAGTATCCCCAAATTTTGAATCCATATTTTTGAAGAAAACCGATAAAGAATTTAATGGCAAATGCCGCAACAACGAAGGCAATAACATTTCCAACTATAAACATCATCATGTTTTGGTTATTTGCAGTAATCATTTCTATACCTTTCTGTTCGATGCCATTGTAATTCCAATCCTTTAAAAAGACGGAATACGTTGTAACGGCTAACATGGTTGGAACTGCTAGGAAAAAACTAAATTCTGCAGCCATTTTACGGGTAAGACCTTGTTGCATTCCACCTATTATTGAAGCAGCGGCTCTGCTTGTACCCGGCATCATAGCCAAACACTGCCAAAAACCTATAAAAATGGCTTTCTTGTTGGTTATTTTTTCTTCTTTATCAATAGTCGCTCGCTTGAAAAGATTGTCAATAAACAACAAAATAAATCCTCCAACTATAAGCACAATCGCAATGGGAATAGGTTTTTCCAATACCGCTTCAATTTTATCGTCAAAAAGTTTTCCCAAAATCAGCGCAGGAATAACTGCCAAGATGAGTTTTAAATAAAAATGATACGATTTAAAGTTTAAAAACTTCTTCCAATAAAGCATCACGACAGCGAGTATTGCGCCAAATTGAATGGACACTTGAAACAGTTTCACATATTCATCAGACTCAATGCCATAAATCGAGCTTGCGAATATCATGTGGGCTGTTGAAGAAATAGGTAAATACTCCGTTAGACCTTCTATAATGGCCAACACTACTGCTTGCAAACTATCCATCAATTGATTTATTTTCTACCCTTGGTAGCTTTTTGATTCTGAGAAGTTTCGTTTACCCCTGTGATGTCGTTATGTTCAGTTACATCAGCTTGTGGTTTTTTCATGATTGCATAAATAATAACAATATAGCCCAAAACAACTAATGCTGGAGCAACTGTTATTCTCACATTGCTGAACAATGCTGAGGCGTCGAACTTATTGGGATCATCCGTTCCTCCACCAATCATCAGAAGGAAGCCAAGAAGATTAATTCCTAAGCCTGCAAGAAGGAGTTTGTAATTTTGTTCAGAAAAGCCGAAATTTAAATTCTGTTTACTCATAACTCAAAGTTAATATAAATCATCCAATTTCATTCTCAAATATTTATTAAGTGCAAACCATGTTGAAATTAGCGTTATGAATGCCCCTAACAAAAGGAGTACGCCTGTAAGCACAATAAAGGTGATTAAATCAAAACTGATTTCTATAGACTCCAACCAATTGTTCAAAGCGAAGAATAAGGTAACGAGCAGTGCCATTCCTATAACTGCAGAAATCAAACCCTGAGCTATGGCTTGCAACATAAATGGCCTACGAATATAAGAGGATTTTGCACCAACCAATTGCATGGTTTTAATCGTAAATCTTTTAGAGTAAAGAGCTAATCGGATGGTATTATTGATCATAGCCACAGCAATGATAATAAGTAATAATGCGACCGCCAGAAAAAGAAAAACGAATTGTTTAAACCCTAGGTTTACGGATTCAACACTGGCTTCATCGTAATTCACTTCATCGATTTGCGTGTTGTAAACCTTCAAAAGTTCTTTTTTAATGGAATTCATTCCTTCTTTATTGGCAAAGGCTTCCTTTGGTTTAAAACCAATCGTTGGGGGTAATGGATTTTCACCATCGAAAACAGCTAAAATTTCTTTGGCATTTTGGTCATCACCACTAAATTCTTCAATAGCCCTTTCTGGAGATACATAAAACACTTCACTAAATTGGTCCCATGTTTTAAGTTCTTGTTCTATTTGTTTGATATCTGCTATGTTAATCTCAGCCTTAAAAAAAACGTCTCCTTGTAAACTTTCCTTTGCCTGTCTTTGAACGTTTTCCAATCCTAAAATCCCTGCCAATACCAAACCAATCATGAATAAAACAAGTGAAATCCCAATAACAGTAGAGATGTAACTTGTTCTCAATCCTAGTTTTCCATATTTTGATGCGCCTTTACTCATGGTTCAGCTAAATTAGGGAATATGCTTACCGTAAAATGATCATGTTTCTTAACTTATAAAAAGAATACGTGTTAATAACCTTAAATTACCATAGCGATTCTGTTGATAGCTTTTCATTCATGTTGCTGAACCGCAATTGGTATTCTGTAACAATAAACCATTTCAAATTTTCTTCACCCATTATTCCGCATTAATTATAATAAGAAATCCATTCTGTGAAATTTAGATGCTTTCTTAAATTTTAGTGGTTTTTCAAATGCAGTACTTACACGAAATGAAAGAAAAATAATGCATTTGTACCCCATAAGTAAGTAAAACTACGTAGGTGATTTGCGTGCAATAACTGATTTTACTCCTGTGACATGGCGTTTTTCTTTCGTGCAGCAGAAAAAGCACACAACTTTGTCTCAACCAAGTAAATGAAACAATTAAAACT
>JBILIM010000175.1:0-4631 GCA_044349985.1 Crocinitomicaceae bacterium | reverse complement strand
GCCTGTATTCTATTCCCCAATCTTTGGTGTTTTGAGAAAATAAGGATCCAGAGATTATAATGAAAATAAAGTAAATTCGTTTCACAGCCACAAAAATACACAATAAGAATCTTACCGAAAAAAAATTATACTTTTGGTTGAAAAAGAATGGACGAACGCTTGGCCGCCTTTCAAAGGCTATTGGATATCATGGATGACTTAAGGGAAAAGTGCCCTTGGGATAAAAAACAAACTTTCGAAACATTACGCCCGCTGACAATCGAAGAAACCTATGAATTGGCCGATGCCATTACCCAGAATGATATGGAAGGAATAAAAGGCGAAATTGGAGACATATTTCTTCATATGGTATTTTATTCCAAACTCGGCTCAGAAACCGGGACGTTTGATGTAACAAGCGTGCTTAATGGAATTTGCGATAAATTGGTTCATCGTCACCCACACATTTATGGAGATGTAGTTGCTGAAACAGAGGAAGAAGTTAAGGCCAACTGGGAAAAAATAAAGTTAAACGAAGGGAAAAAATCAGTTTTAGAAGGCGTTCCTCATTCTTTACCGTCACTTGTGAAAGCACATAGAATCCAGGAAAAAGTTAAAGGAATTGGATTTGAATGGGATCATAAAGATCAGGTTTGGGAAAAAGTCATTGAAGAACTTCAAGAATTTCGCAAAGAGGATATCGAAAATTCTGATCAAAAAGAGGAAGAATTTGGCGATTTGCTTTTTTCGCTTGTCAATTATGCTCGTTTTACAAACATCAATGCGGAGAACGCATTGTCTATTACCAACCAAAAATTTGTAAAACGATTTCAATTAATGGAAGAGTTAGCTACTCAAGATGGCATTGAACTAAAAAACTTGTGCTTAGAAGAAATGGATGTTTATTGGGAAAAAGCGAAAACAATTTTAAAACAATCGAAGAATTGACGAAAACATTGGCTTCAACGAATTGTTTTTTGGATACTAAAATTATTAAACCAAAAACATTAACTTCACATCCTTTAAAAGTAGAATTATGTCTAGAATAGCGCTGAGCTTTTTCACCTTTATATTGCTTTCCGGTTTTTCCTTGTCGCAAGGTAAGTTGATCCGTGGTTTTGTTTACGATAAAAGCAATGCAGAAGCACTCCCATTCAAAAAAGTAAAATTATTAAGTGCTTCTGACAGTTCAATTGTTGCTGGTTCGCAGACCGACGTAAATGGATTTTTCTCCATTCCCAAAATTGGTATCGGAAATTACATCATTAAAGTTGAAGACCCTATTTTTGTGACGTATTTTCAAAACATAGAGGTAACAGAAGCTAAGGGTATCCAGGATTATCAAATTTATTTGGAAAAACGGAATATTACAGAAATGCAGGAAGTTAAGGTTTCAGGTGAAGCTACACGAAATAAAAGAGAAGTAAATATTTCAACGCTAAAATTCGCTAAAGCAGATTTGGAACGCGTTCCTGGTCAAGGAGCGGAAAACGATATTGTTGGTGCGATATCAGTAACGCCTGGAGTTATTACTACAGGCGACCAAGGAGGTCAATTGTACGTTCGCGGTGGAACACCAATTCAAAATAAAATTTTATTGGATGGGATGACGATATACAGTCCGTTCCATACCATTGGCTTCTTCTCTACATTCGAAACAGAGTTGATTCGCAATATCGATATTTACACCGGAGGTTTTGATGCCCAATACGGTGGTCGAATTTCTTCTGTAATGGACATCACCTATAAAGACGGAAACCGTCAAGAAATTGGAGGGAAGGTATCTTCTTCTCCATTTTTAGCAAAAGCGGTTCTTGAGGGGCCTATTGGCAAATCGACTCCCGAAGCGCCAGCTGTTGGTTCGTATATTTTTTCTGCAAAACACAGTTTACTTGATTACACTTCAAAAACACTCTATCCAGCCATTAACGATGGTAATGGACTGCCGTTCAACTTTACTGATTTATACGGAAAAGTTACTTTTAACAGTAAAGGAGGATCTAAATTTTCGGCATTCGGTTTTCACAACAGAGATAGTGTAAACTATACTGTGGCTGACTTGGATTGGAAGGCCTCTGGAGGTGGAATGAATTTCTTATTGGTGCCGAGCAGCTCACCAATGCTAATTAAGGGTCACGTAAACGGAAGTTCCTATGAAACGACATTTTCAGAAACAGCAGCGGAACCGCGTTTCAGTAAAATAGGTGGTTTTGACCTCGGTTTTGATTTCACTTACTTTTTGAAAAATGAAAGTGAAATGAATTACGGTTTGAATTTCAATGGCTTCAATACTAGTTTTGTAACATACAATACGGCTCAAAGAAAAATCGAATCAACGAATTTCACTACTGAATTGGGAGCGTATTACAACATACGAATGATTTTAAAGCGTTGGGTTGTTCAACCAAGTATTCGCGCTCAGGTTTATGCCTCATTGGGTACAATTTCCTTGGAACCTAGATTAGGAGCCAAATACAACGCAACTGAAAAATTGAGATTCAAATTTTCTGGAGGACGTTTTTCTCAAAACTTCACTTCTGCATCATCGGATAAAGATATCGTGAACTTATTCAATGGTTTGTTATCTGCCCCTTCCAATGTGCAAAGCGAGTTCACCAATCAATTTGGAGGTGTAAAACCAATAAAAAATGGCATTCAATACGCATGGCATGCCATTGCAGGATTCGAATACGACTTGGGTAAAAATCTAATGTTGAATGTTGAAGGTTACTACAAATATTTCGAGAGGTTAAGCAATATCAATCAAAATAAATTGTACGATGATGTGAGTCAATTTGCTTTAATTGACGATGTATACAAAAAGGACTTCATTATTGAAGATGGTGTTTCTTATGGTGTTGATTTCTTATTGAAATATTCAAAAGACAGGTTATTTCTTTGGGGTGTTTATTCTTATGGTTATTCTACGCGTTGGGATGGTTTTGTGGAATACTTCCCTGTTTTTGACCGCAGACACAACATCAATTTGGTTGGGGCGTATACTTTTGGTAAAAATAAGGATATCGAACTCAATATCCGTTGGAACCTTGGTTCAGGATTGCCATTTACGCCAAACGCAGGATTTTATCAAGGTGAAGATTTTTCTGGAGGTATAACGACGGATATTTCGACCTCAAATCCTTCCAGCGTTACCACCATTCTCGGTGAGTTCAACAGTAAAAGACTTCCTTATTACCACAGACTTGACATTACTGTTAAGAAACAATTCAATTTAAAGAACAAAGACGTTATTGAAATGATAGGAAGTATTACGAACGCATACGACCGAAATAATATCTTTTATGTAAATAGAGTAACCTCTGAGGTTATTTACCAGTTTCCTATATTGCCAAGTTTCGGTATAAGCTATAAATTTTAAGCATTAATGCATCCACTTTTCCTGAACTTTTCTTTGGGAATGGGTCAATTCTGTGAATGGTTTTAAATCGTATTCAGCGTAAAAGAAGCGATTCACTTCTGGAAGTTCTAAGGTGATCAATTTCCCAGCTCTTGCAATCGTAAGTACTTTTTGATCCGAATCAAAATAATTGAACCATTTATCTATTTCCAAATTGCAGATGTATCCGTTAATCGCTAAAATCTCATCACCGGTCATCATTCCACCCAAATCGGCAGGACTACCCGCGTAGATTGAGGAAACTAGCGTATTTGAGCCATTTGGAATGTATTTGAAACCCAATTTACCCGAGGCATAACTTTTTGAAGGTCGATGGATAAATTCAATTCCAACTGCTTCGAAAGCATCGGCCAAAATGGATTCATAAGGCTGGCTACCGTTTATAAAATTTTCAAAAAAATCATCAAAAGATACGCCTGCAACCGTTTCCAATTGCTTTTTGTAGTCTGATTCGGAAACGCCGATACCTTTGAGGGCAAAATCGTAATAAAGTCTTTTCATTACTTCATCCATACCGTATTTCCCATTTGTTGACTGAATCAGCAAAACATCTTTCACAAATGCAAGTAAACACCCTTCAGTATATATGGAAACCTTTCTACCCGGCGCTCCAGGTGTATAACCATCTAGCCATGTATCGAACGAAGATGCAGCGACTGAATAATTAAATCTTCCCGGATTATCAAAATGTTTTTGAAGCTGTGCTTTCAATTCATCTAAATATTGATTCAAGGTAAAAACGCCACTTTTGAGAAGAAAAAGATCTCCCATATATGTAGTAACGCCTTCACAAAGGTATCCCAATCTGGAATAATTTTCCTTTGAAAAATCATAAGGTTGCATTTCAATAGGACGTATCGTCTTCACATTCCACGTATGATAAAGTTCGTGTGAAGAAACCCCTAAAAGTTCTTTATAATAACCTTGAAACAACTCTGTTGACGGTCCAATTGTAATTACAGTTGAGGTAGTATGTTCCACTCCGTGATAGGCCTTATATGGAAGAACATGAATTAAAAAGTGGTAGGTATTCACTGGGAATTCCATAAACTTCTCAATCTGTTTATCCGAAAATGCCTTAAAATCTTTCAACATACGCTCCCAATCCGGTTTTACTTCACCATTGAACCATAAGTGAAAAACACAATTTCCTGATTCGTATGAGGCGTGCTGTAAATTTGGTGAACAGATGAAAGGCGAATCTGCCAATTCATCAAAATTCTTAGCAACTAAA
>JBILIM010000176.1:0-4631 GCA_044349985.1 Crocinitomicaceae bacterium | reverse complement strand
ACAAAAACCACATTGGGCACCAATGGCGCAATGTATCAGCATCTTGATATTGAACACCGAATATTTGAAGCCGATAATCCACTTTTTCTGACGCTGGAAAGAAACAATAAAGTACTGGGTAACATTACTTTTTGCAGAAGAAACGCATTCTGGTACATACGTTATTTTGCTTTCGACACCCTATACCAAGCATCTAACAAAAACGGTAAAAAACGTACCAAAAAATCCGTTTTCAAACAGGAATTGCAATTGTTTTTCGAAGCTGCGCTTAGTGGAAATTCGGATGAAAAAATCGAGAATTTCTATGCGTATATTGATCCAAGAAATACCAGAAGCAGGTGGATGAGCGAGCAATTTGGTTTTCAAAAAATTGCCCAATTGAAAACCCAGAGTTTTAGTCGGCTTTATCCAAAAAACCAACGGGTTGAAGTGGTGAACGATTGGAATAAGGTGAAAGACCTGATTCACAAAAACTACAAAGAGCATTTGTTTTATTTTGAAGCACATGCAACAAAACCGCCTTATTATGTCATATATGATAACCATTCGGAATTGATTGCCGTCGCAAAGGCTACCATTGTGAACTGGAAAATAACCAAGCTGCCGGGGAAATTTGGAGGTACATTAACCAAATTAATACCATACATTCCTTTTATTAAGCGTTTGATCAAACCGGAAAAACACACCTTCCTTGTACCCGAAATGGTATGCTCAAAAAATAACGATCCACAGCTTGTTGAGGAACTTTTCGAGGGAATTCTCGCATTGCACAAACTCAATGTTATGCTTTGGTGGATGGATGAAAAAGATCCATTGTACACTGCGTTATCACAAAATGTAAAATGGGGTTTATTAGACAAAATAGTGGGGAGTCCTGAGGTTGATGTTGTTGTAAGAAGTGGTTCAAACAAGCATAAACCGATACAGCAACCTGTTTTTGTTGCTGCGTTTGATATGGTTTAGCAAAGAATTATCAGAATTCGCATCTTTGCATTATGAAATATTTATTTGTTGGTTTAGGGAATCCTGGCGAAAAATACGCTGAAACAAGACATAATATTGGATTCAAAGTACTTGATGCATTGGTTAAAGAACAAGAAGGTTTCTTTGCGCTGCAGAAACATGCTGAAGTCGCCGAAATAAAAATTAAAGGCAGAACCATCATTTGCATTAAACCTACCACTTTCATGAATCTCTCCGGTAAAGCGGTAAACTATTGGATGCAAGCAGAGAAAATTTCACTTGAAAACTTACTGGTCATTACCGACGACATTGCGCTCCCCTTTGGCAAATTACGATTAAAAGGAAAAGGTAGCGACGGTGGCCACAATGGTTTGAAGGATATTCAATTCACTTTAAATACGCAAGAATTTGCAAGATTGCGCTTTGGTGTAGGTAACGATTTTCAAAAAGGACGACAAGCAGAATATGTTTTAGGGAATTGGAACGAATTGGAACGTGAACATCTTAAAGAACGCATCGACCTATCTCAAGACATCCTTAAAAGCTTCGTGAGTGCTGGTTTGTCAATGACCATGACACAGTTTAATAGTAACTAATACCATTCTTTATTTTAGTTTGATTCTTTTTTGCAACTGCGCAAAAAGAGTCTTACAAGGATACGCTGAAATTAGTTTAGGTGATTTTTTATTTATTCCTTAAATTTGCAGCTTTAATTTCAATGAAAATTAAAATGAAATCACTAATGTATTGATAATAAACATTTTGAGTGTAATTTATAATGCTATGGCCTCAGGAAATGGTATTAACAAATAAACATACTCAAGAATTCTTTTCATTAGATTTTATTGCGATTTCTAAAAAACTATTTAATTAAATGTGGACTAGTAGTCATTTTTATAAATATTTTGAAATAATGAAAATTCAAAAAAACAAAATATTGATGCGTTTATTGACATTCGGCTTTTTAAGTTTAGCATGCACAGCATACTCACAAAATGATAATCAAAATATAATTCCTTCGCAGGAACAGTACATTTATTTTGGTGAGGGCCTTGGAGCGGACGTTCTCAACAATATGGAACTAACCAATTTGACAATTATTGTAAAAAATGAGCTAAATGAGTTCGTTGCTCAACTCAATACATCCACGATGAATGAGTTTGTTTTTTCAAGTCCAGGTAATTATTCAGTTGAATTGGCCAGTGATCATGTTATTGAAAAAGGTCAAAAAGAGTGCGATCATTTGGTTCACAATCGACTAATTTCTATCGTCGTATTGCCATATCATTTGGAATTCGATTTTGACAATATAAATTTTTCTTCTCAATTGGTTGGAGCTAAAGAAATGTCCTCCGCCCTTCTGACAATGCCAATAGAAGTTAAAACATATTCCGGATCTTCAATAAATTTAGGGAAATTAAAATTTCTTACTGCAGGTGTAAATACCACGCTTGAGGGTGAAACAGAAAATGAAAATTTAATTCTTAATCCGGGTATAAATTTGATTTCTTATCAAATGAAGGGCATAGTGCCGGAAAACACATTTATAATGTTCGATTTTTTTGATAATTACGGCCTTGTACAAAGTTTCGGTTATCCTGTTCAAATAAAATAATAAGCAATGATGATATTTAAATCAATAAACAAAATTAAAGTTTCTGTTCATCTCATTTTGGCTGTAATAGGCCTACTTTCCAATACTGATGTTCATGCTCAATGTGGTTTTCAAGCAACGTGTCCAACTACAGATTATTTGAATTTTGGGATGGGCTCAAATTCCAATGCAAGCTCCATAGAATATGACAATTTTATTTCATCATACCATTCTACTGTAGTACGAACCGCAAATGGAAGTTACAAGACTTGGGGAGAGTCTGTTGCTAATAACGGGACAAATAACGTATTATCCCCAACAGAAATTACTGTAGCCAATTTTCCTGCTCTTACAGGGAATGTTTTAAAAGCCCATCTCGGATCATTAGGCTCTGGAACAGCACAAGGAATAGTTTTAACAACTACTGGTTTATTTGCATGGGGAACAGAAGGAACAGTATTACATGCTAATGTTACCTCCTCAACTACATTTCAGAAATTAACTGTAAATGGACAGACAGACGGTTTGCCTCCAGGGGTTGATCCTTTGGACGTTAAAATGTTATTCAGCACTTTTAATACTTTGGCACTTCTTACATGTTCAGGTAACGTTTGGGTCATTGCTCAAGATGGCGAAGTAACGGGAACAGGAGTAAACACATTAACTGCTGCGCAGGCAGTTCAATGGTATCAAGTAACTCAATCAACGACAGGTTTTCCATTGCTGACAAACGTAATTCAAGTAAGAGGTAATGAAAGTACATTGTTTGCTTTAAAATCAGATGGGACGATATGGACCTGGGGGGCAGAGACGTATTTAGGAGATGCTACTGCTCAGGCAAGTAGAAATAGAGCAACACAAATGATTCTTCCTAATGCCAGCCCAATAAAAATGATTGGTGTTACAAGAAATGATGCAAATTCCGCAGTTAGTTACTATGTTTTGAATGCTAATGGTAATCTTTATTCTTTAGGTTACAATGGACAACGTCAATTGGGTGATTGGACAACCACAAATCGAACAATATGGGTACAACCAAGATATACATCTGCTGCTGGTCCTGTAATGAATAATATCCACTGGATCTCACCAAATGAACATGATGCCAGATATGGTGCTATCAATGTTTTAACTTCAGATTCAACCAATTACAATTGGGGCGATGCTAATGGTGAAATGATTGGTCGTGGCGGCACAGGAACCTTTAATCCTGGAATACCTAATGGAATAAATATTACAGATCGCATTTTAGCTGTAGAAACAGGAGGACATACTTCGATGTTGGTTAAAAAATGTGAAGATTATTTTGGTTATGTTGGTCACAGAATTAATGGAAGTATGGGCGATGGAACAAACAATACAACCAACGAGTCAACCTATACTTTTGCTACAGCCGTGGTTTTTATTTGTGGCGCCACTAACCTTGATGTCACCATTACCGGATCGCCAACCTTCGGAGCAGGAGGACTCTATTGTAACGGCTCCTCTGTTGATTTAATACCAAGTCCTACGGGTGGCGTTTTAACGTTATTGTCGGGTCCAGGTTCTCTTAATGGAACGATTATGACATTTAACGGAACAGGAAATACCACAGTCAATGTGCAGTATGCTGTGACAGTGCCAGGATGTCCTATTGCAAAAACGACATCATTAGCCCTATTAACAGAAGATTGTACACCTGAAACAGTAACGCTTTCTGGAACAACAACCATTGCTGAAAATGCTGCCGGAGTTGCTACTTTAACCGCTACCTTATCCGCACCAGCCTCAACAGCAACCGTCGTAACCTTAACATACTCGGGTACTGCTTCAGGTACTGATTATGCATCTTCAAGTGTTACCATAACCATTCCTGCCGGTGCTACTACAGGAACCGTTACCATTGACCCTTCAGATGACGCCATCTTTGAAGGAAGTGAAACCGTTATCGCTGACATTACAAGCGTAACTGGTGGAGATGGCGCAACTGAATCCGGAACGCAAACTGCGACGGTAACGATAACAGATAATGAAACAACACCAACCGTAACTTTGAGTGGTACGACCTCAATTGCTGAAAATGCCGCAGGCGTCA
>JBILIM010000173.1:0-4644 GCA_044349985.1 Crocinitomicaceae bacterium | reverse complement strand
ATAACATCCAATAAAAGAACGTCTTTAACTTCTCCTGTCAATACACCACCTTGAATCGCTGCACCAACTGCAACAACTTCATCCGGGTTAACACCTTTTGAGGGTGATTTACCAAAGAAGCGCTCTACAGCATCTTGAATAATTGGAATTCTTGTGGATCCTCCAACCAAAATTACTTCATTGATATCGCTTGTCGATAAGCCCGCATTTTTCAATGCAGAACGACAAGGAGCGATTGTTCTTTCCACAATTTCTGAAATCAATTGCTCAAATTTTGATCGTTGTAGCGTTCTTACCAAGTGTTTCGGAATACCATTTACCGGCATAATGTATGGTAGGTTGATTTCCGTTGATGTGGTAGAAGATAATTCAATTTTTGCTTTTTCAGCCGCTTCTTTTAATCGCTGTAAAGCCATTGGATCTTGACGTAAATCAATGCCTTCGTCATTTTTAAACTCTTGTGCTAACCACGAAATGATTGCTTCATCAACATCATCACCTCCTAAATGCGTATCACCATCCGTAGCCAATACTTCAAAAACGCCATCTCCCAATTCCAATACAGAAACGTCATGTGTTCCTCCACCGAAATCGAAAACAACGATTTTTTGGTCAATTCCTTTTTTATCGAGTCCGTAGGCTAATGCTGCCGCTGTTGGCTCGTTAATTATACGTTTAATTTTAAGACCAGCAATTTCTCCTGCTTCTTTTGTTGCTTGTCGCTGTGCATCGTTGAAATACGCTGGAACGGTAACCACCGCCTCCGATACTTCTTGCCCCAAATAATCTTCTGCAGTTTTTTTCATTTTTTGAAGAATCATTGCAGAAATTTCCTGAGGCGAATACAATCTGTCATCTATTTTTACTCGAGGTGTATTGTTGTCACCTTTTACAACCTCATAAGGCATTCGATCGGATTCTTTTCTCGTTTCATCGTATGACGAACCCATGAACCTCTTGATTGAAGAAATGGTTTTCGTAGGATTGGTGATAGCTTGACGTTTTGCAGGATCGCCTACTTTACGTTCTCCACCCTCTACGAAAGCAACAACCGATGGCGTTGTTCTTTTACCTTCTGAATTAGCAATTACCACAGGCTCATTCCCTTCCATTACAGACACACATGAGTTGGTTGTTCCTAAGTCAATTCCAATTATTTTTCCCATATTACTTTTTGTTAAAATTCAGTATTACGGCGGGGGGAAGTCAATCTTTGTGCCATTGGATTTTTTTGATAAACAATGAATTTTTTGTCACGAAAACGCACAGTGGCATTTAAATTACAAGACGATTTGTCAGATTTACTGACACGAATTAATCGAAAAGTTATGCCAATAAAAAATCCCGATCAATGACCGGGATTTTATGATATAGGGTTTAATACATTTATTTCTTTATGGCATCCACAACAGCTTTGAATGCATCCGGGTGATTCATTGCTAAATCAGCAAGGACCTTACGGTTTAATTCAATTCCACTTTTGTGAACAGCTCCCATGAATTGAGAATAGCTCATTCCATTTGCTCTAGCGCCAGCATTAATACGTGCAATCCAAAGTGAACGGAAGTTTCTTTTCTTTTGCTTACGACCTTCATAAGCGTAATTTAAACCTTTTTCAATTGCATTTTTAGCAACTGTCCAAACGTTTTTTCTGCGGCCAAAGTATCCTTTGGCGAGCTTCATCATGTTTTTTCTGCGCGCTCTTGACGCTACGTGATTTACCGATCTTGGCATAATTTTGAGTTTTTTGACGACAAGTGTTCGTTTAAAATCGAATCTTAGTTACTCGTTGCCGGGTTAAACAATAATAAACCTGTTGTACAAATCAGCTAAGCTGATTACTTCATGCACAACTGTAATTTCACATTCGACAAATCGGATTCATGAACCAGACCTGCGTGTGTTAAGTTACGCTTACGCTTTGTCGACTTCTTAGTTAAGATGTGACTTTTGAAAGCGTGTTTTCTTTTAATTTTACCACTTCCAGTAACGGTAAACCGCTTCTTAGCACTGGATTTAGTTTTCATTTTTGGCATCTCTCTTCAATTTTAAAAGTTACCCCTATATCAGCTTTTTATTTCTTTTTTGGGTTGATCATAATGATCATTCGTTTACCTTCCAACTTAGGAAGTTGTTCTACTGCTCCAATATCAGCAAGTTCCTGTGCAAATTTCAACAATAATATTTCTCCTCGGTCTTTGAAGACAATGGTTCGTCCTCTAAAGAATACATATGCTTTAACCTTGGATCCTTCTTCTAGAAACTTGCGCGCATGTGCTAGTTTGAATTGAAAATCGTGATCGTCTGTATTCGGACCAAAACGGATTTCCTTCAACACCACTTTACTCTGCTTCGCTTTAAGTTCTTTTTGTTTCTTTTTCTGGTTGTACATGAATTTTCGGTAATCCATGATTTTACAAACAGGAGGAACTGCATTTGGTGAAATTTCAACCAAGTCCAATTCTTGTTCTTCTGCGAGTTGTAATGCTGCATTAACAGTCATTACTTGAGGTTCAGCGCCCTCTACAACCAAACGGATTTCACGTGCAATGATTTTTTCATTGATTCGGTGCTGATCCGCTTCTTCTCTTTTAACGAAAGGTTTTTTAGTGTTTTTTCTCATTCAATTAATTAAACATTTGACGACAATTCTTCTTCAATAGTCGCGGCTACCAAATCCATAAACGCCTCAATTTTCATACTTCCTTTATCTCCGACTCCTCTTTGTCTAACAGAAACTTCATTCTGTTCAGCCTCTTTCTCTCCTACAACCAACATAAAGGGAACTTTGTTCAATTCAGCGTCTCTGATTTTCTTTCCTATTTTCTCGTTTCTGTCGTCAACAGAACCGCGAATATCGTAATTATTTAGCAATTGTGAAATTTTTTCTGCGTATGCGTTGTATTTGTCTGAAATGGGAAGGATAGAAAATTGGTCCACAGACAACCACAGCGGAAAGTCACCTGCACAATGTTCGAGAAGAACGGCAACGAAACGCTCCATAGAACCAAAAGGTGCTCTGTGTATCATAACCGGACGGTGTTTTTGGTTATCTGCTCCGGTATACTCCAATTCAAAACGTTCTGGAAGGTTGTAATCTACTTGGATGGTACCTAATTGCCATTCACGACCCAGTGCATCTTGAACCATAAAATCGAGTTTAGGTCCATAGAAAGCAGCTTCACCATAAGCAACAACGGTAGGCAATTCCTTTTCCGCTGCTGCCTCAATAATGGCACGTTCCGCTTTTTCCCAATTTGCATCTGATCCGATGTATTTCGATGAATTTTCAGGATCACGAAGAGAAATCTGTGCCTTAAAATTTTTGAAGTCCAAGGTTTTGAGCACATAAAGTACAATATCGATGACGTTTTTAAATTCATCTTTTACCTGGTCTTGCATGCAAAAAATGTGAGCGTCATCTTGCGTAAAACCACGAACTCGTGTTAAACCATGCAATTCACCGGATTGCTCATAACGGTATACTGTTCCAAATTCTGCAAAACGAGCTGGAAGTTCTTTGTAGGACCTTGGCTTAGATTTGAAAATTTCACAGTGATGTGGACAGTTCATTGGTTTTAAATAAAACTCTTCGTCAACGTCAGGAGTTCGGATGGGCTGAAAAGAATCTGCGCCATATTTAGCATAATGTCCTGAAGTAACGTAAAGCTCTTTATTACCAATATGTGGTGTTATTACCTGGTCGTATCCTGCCTTGCGTTGTGCTTTTTTAAGGAAATTCTCTAAGCGCTCACGAAGTGCGGCACCTTTGGGAAGCCACATCGGAAGACCTTGACCTACTTTTTGAGAAAACGTAAACAATTCCAATTCTTTCCCTAATTTTCGGTGATCTCTTCTTTTAGCTTCCTCAACTTTTTCAAGATACTCTGTCAATTCGGCTTGCTTCGGAAAAGTAATGCCGTAAATTCGGGTTAATTGTTTGTTTTTTTCATCCCCTTTCCAATAGGCACCTGCTATCGCAGTAAGCTTCACCGCTTTAATAAAGCCGGTATCGGGTATATGCGGTCCTCGGCATAAATCGGTAAAGTTTCCTTGGGTGTAAAACGTTATGCTTCCATCTTGCAGTCCTTCTAATAATTCAAGTTTGTATGGATCGTTTTTTTCTTTGAAGTAAGCTACAGCATCTGCTTTCGAAATTTCTTTTCTTTCAAAAATGAGTTTCTCTTTTGCCAATTCACGCATCTTCTGCTCGATTTTCTCTAAATCTTTTTCAGAGATAGAATAATCCAAGAAGTCAACGTCGTAATAGAAGCCATTGGCGATTGGAGGACCGATGGCCAATTTTATTCCAGGATAATAAAATTCCAATGCTTCTGCCATTAAGTGAGCAGAAGAGTGCCACATGGTCGATTTCCCTTCTGCATCATTCCACGTTAAGAGTTGAAGTGCACTATCGGAATTTATTTCACGGAAAGCATCAATTACCTCTCCATTTACTTTGGCAGCAAGTACGTTTCTTGCCAATCCTTCAGAAATACTTTTTGCAATATCTAATGCAGTTGTTCCTTTATCAAATTGTCGAACCGAGCCGTCAGGAAGTGTAATATTAATCATTGGTGCCATTATTTTGGATAACAAATATAGTTAAACCATTGATTTTACATTGAATTCGACCCTTGTAAG
>JBILIM010000172.1:0-4652 GCA_044349985.1 Crocinitomicaceae bacterium | reverse complement strand
AATTGCCAGCTCACACATATAAAGAATTCAAAAGTAACTGCGGGTATCATTTTAAATCGCCTGAATTGTTCACAATTAAAGACGTAAAAGATGCTCAAGGAAACCTAACCTGTCACAAAGATATTGATCTAGGGGCATTAAATGGAATAATGCATTTTTCGTTTATTCCCATGCAAGAAAAATTATCTACTTACGTCAATTACGCAAACGATAAAGTTGATGAACATAAAATTAAAGCTAGCGCCATTAAAGATCAACAAATAATTAAGCCAAAATCGAAAGTATACGGTACCTTTTTTGAACTCAAAGGAGATGTAGCAACCCCTTTTCAATTTTATTTAACTGATTCTTCAAAATACTTCGTAAGTGGTGTTGTTTACTTTAACTGTACTCCGAATTACGACTCTTTAAAACCTTCAATTGATTACTTGAAAAAAGACCTTTTGGAAATGGTTAATTCTTTTGAATGGAATTAAAATGCGCAATGTCATTTTAAGTTTAGGCAGTAACATTCAAGACCGCAAGCAATACTTGAATTTCGGATTGAATTCAATTGCACAAACCATTGGGAAAATCACAAAGATTTCTTCAATTTACGAAACCGAACCAATTGGTTTTGATTGCGACACTAACTTTTACAACATCTGTATTAGTGTACAATCCAATATTAATCCAGAGGAAATTCTAAATCAACTAGAAAAAATTGAATGGGCATCAGGAAGAAATTCTAAATCTAAAAATAAAAATTACCAACCTAGAACCTTAGATATTGATATCATCCATATCGAAAACATAAAATTACATACTGAAAGACTAACAATACCACACCCAAGTTTTAAACAAAGGAAATTTGTTCTTTTACCACTGCTTGAAATTTGTCCAGATTTTATAGATGAAACAACACAAAAAACAATCGCTCAAATCCTAAAAGAATGTGTTGATAATTCGTGGGTGAACAGACTAAATTAAGCCGTAATAAATAATTATTAAAGACACTGTTTTTTTTGGGTAAGACAATTTTATTGATTAATATTGTCGCTAATTTTGAAAAGTTTATTACTGAAGCATATGAAAAAGACAAGTATTAAAGGTTTGATTTTCGTTCTATCGGCAAGTTCTTTAATGACGAGCTGTGACCTGTTGAAAGACGTTAAATACACCGTTACTCCTAATCCCCTTGAATTACACGGAGATTCTGTAAAAGTAACTGTAGATGTTACCTTTCCTGAAAAAGGTATAAAGAAAAAAGCAAAGGTTGAAGTTACTCCAATGTTGGGTAACACTGCGCTTAAAACAGTTACCATAACAGGTGAGAAAGTTGAAAGTAATGGAACTAAAATCGCATATAAACCTGGAGGCAGTTATAAATACACTGATGTTGTTGCTTACAAACCTGAATTTGAAAATGCTGACTTCAAAGTAACTGGAAAAGTTTACAAAGGAGATAAAGAAAAAGACGGGCAGTTCGAAGAAACAAAAATTGCTGATGCTACCATTGTTACGCCGCTATGGGTAAATAAAGATTTCAGAGTTATATATCACAAAGATGCATTCGTGCGTGTGACACAGCAGTCTACCTCTGCTATGATTAATTTCGATAAAAGTAAATCAGACCTTCGTCCTACTGAAATGAAAGACAAGGATATGGTAGATTACAAAAATTGGTTGGTTGCTGCACAAACGAATCCTAAAATTGCAATTAAAAGCGTGGACCTTAACGGATGGGCTTCTCCTGAAGGTGAGGATGCATTCAACGTTAACCTTTCCAATGAAAGAGCAGCTACTGCTGAAAAAGTATTAAACGATTTAGCAAAGTCTTTAAAATTAGATAAAGTTTCACCAAACGTTTTTAAAAAGAATCCAAATGGCCCGGATACGAAAGGTCTTAAAGATTACTTAAAAACCTCTACGATTAATCCTGCAGATCAAGACATCATCATTCGTATGATGGCAATTGCTGGTAATTCTGATACTACAGGTAAAACTGCTAGAAAAACGTTAATGGAACTTGGTAAAGTTTATCAGGACTTAGAAAATTTATGTTTCCCAATGTTACGTCGTGTTGAAATCAAAACCAATTACGATTTAACAGGTTACACAGATGAAGAATTGAAAGCTGTGTCAAAAGCAACACCTGACTCTCTAGATGTAGAGGAATTGTTATTCACTGCAACATTAACTTCGGATCTGAATGAAAAATTAAGACTGTATAACGTTGCTATTAAAAATTATCCTAAGGATTTCAGAGCCCACAATAATGCTGGTGCTGTACTTTATTCCCAAAATAAAATGAACGAGGCAAAAGCAGCATTTGAAAAATCAAACGCGTTGAAAGAAAATGCAATTGCCAAGAACAACTTAGCTGCAATTGCGGGAGCATCTGGTGAGCGTAAGAAAAGCCGTGAATTACTTACTCAAGCTAAAGGAGCTGGTGATGAAGTATCTTATAACAATGGTATCCTAGATATTCAAGATGGAAAGTACAGTACTGCAATCACTAATTTCGGCAAATCTAGTTCATTCAATCTTGCACTTGCACAATTGTTGAATGGTAAGCCTGCCGACTGTATTGCTACTATCGACGGTTCTGTTGACAAAGAAAGCGCACAAGGTTACTACCTTAAAGCAGTTGCATCGGCACGACTTGATAAGGTTGATGCAGTAGCAAGTAACTTGAAGAACGCAATTGCTAAAGAAGCTTCTTTGAAAGCAAAAGCAGCAAACGATCGCGAATTCTTGAAATTCTTCGACAACGCAACATTTACAAGCGTTGTGAAATAATAAACTTTATTTTTCAAAAATGGCCATCTTATCGGATGGCCTTTTTTTTTGCTATAAAAAGAACAGTATTTAATATCCATACATTTTATTTTAGAAATTAATTCAATACGCATTGAAACCTGAAGAAATAAAGCGAAAAAAAATTCTTGTAGCAACCCTGAATTGGGGCATGGGACATCTGTCTCGATCTATCGCTTTAATTCAAAGATTAATCAAACAGGATAACCTTTTGTATTTTGCTGGAAATGAAACACAGATTGAAATAATTAAACTTTATTTCCCTCAGATTAATTGCTTTAAACTGGATGATTATCCATTTAAATTCGGAACTAATGGTCATTTTGCACAGGATTTATTCAAAACAACACGACCACTTTACAAGAGATTCAAAAAGGAATCAAAAGATTGCGAGAAACTTGTCAATCTATTGAAAATAGATCTTGTCATTTCAGATCACAGATATGGATTCAAAAGCACGTTAACGCAAAACATATTCATTACACATCAAATCAATTTACCCGTTTCAAAATGGCAATTTCCAATACAAATTCTTCATAAACGTTTGATGAACACATTTGATTGGATTTGGATACCGGACACTATTGATTCCAGATATGCTGGTAAACTTAGTATGACGAAAAATAACACCAAATACATTCACATTGGAATCCTGTCTCGATTTGAATTGTACGATACCAACGTTAACAAAACTATGGATTCAACTGTAATTGTTAGCGGTCCAAAGGAATTGGCAAATCAATTCTTGAAAAGTCAAATAGATGCAGCAATATTCGATAAACAAAAAAATATAACAATAATTAGTGCAATTGCATGTAATGCTGAACAACGGCATTTGATTGAAATTTATCACGTTGATAACTGGATTGAGGCGGACAAAGTTATTCTGAAATCAAAGAAAATCATTTCCAGATCTGGTTATTCAACAATTATGGATATTGCCCATCTGCAATGCGAAAGCGATCTCACACCAACTCTGGGCCAAAAAGAACAAGAATATCTCTTCAAATATTGGAAGGAAAGAACAACTAAGGAATTCCAAAAGACAAATACATGACTTTTAAACATTGAAATTTTCATAGATTAAAATTGTTATAATTTGACCACATTCAAGTTTTGTTATTTTTGTAATACTGACAATGAAAATTCGATTTATCCCATATTTCGTTATCTTCTCTGGATTTATAGCACTCTTATTACTCTCATCCAGTAGTAAGAAAAGTTATAATGGCACCGTAAATATTGTCAAACTTGCACCTTTAAAAATTGAAAAGGAAATCAATGATTCGTGTTTTGAAGAAAAAAATTTTGCACTCGAACTCAATGACCGCGTAGTCCATTATCTTAAAGAATCCTTTTCTAAAGGGACGGGTAAACTTTTGAATTCCAAAAAACAGATTCTAAGATATGTAAACAGTGGGAAATTGGTGCGAATTTCTGACAACGAATATTACACAATAGGTAAAATGAGATTCAGTTATCCCTATTTAACTCAAAACGCACATTCTTTTCTTGATGAACTCGGAAAAAGGTTTCACTTAGCCTTAGAAAACACGAGTTTGCAATGTACACAGTTCAAATTGACTTCTTTATTGAGGACTACGAGTTCTGTTGAAAGAATGATGAAAAACAATAAAAATTCTATTAAAAACAGTTCCCACCTACACGGAACAACTTTCGATATTTCTTATGCCAATTTTGTTCACGCTAAGACTTTATCAAACTCTGAAATCAGCTACCTTGCAGGTGTTTTATCGCGCACATTATGGGAGTTGAGAAAGGAAAGAAAGTGCTTTGTTACCTATGAAGTTTGGCAAAAATGTTTTCACGTAGTTGTGCGTTAATCATTCAGC
>JBILIM010000171.1:0-4671 GCA_044349985.1 Crocinitomicaceae bacterium | reverse complement strand
CTTCCTTATTAACGAGTATCGAGAAATACAAGCAAAGCGATACAAAACATGATTTGTTTTGCGTCAACAATTTTGCGTGTACACCGCAATACGAAGAGCTTCAACCGGAATACTACATCCTTCAGGCCCCTCAGTTCTTTTTGGATGATGCGCACTTATCGACCTTCTACATTGAGCAACGTAAAACACTTTTTCAACACATACAGAACAAAACAACCTGGGACCTTTTTATGGTAGTTCCTGTTCGCGCAAAAAAGTCTGAGGCTTTCAAGCAACTTTTAAACGCCAACAATCACCTTAAACCCCTATACTTTAACGATACAGCCATTGAAGGTTTTGCATGCATCAAATGGTTTAGTTTCAGAAAAAGTCTTGGAATGCCGCGACCACACAATGTTTTGATTCCAGGAATAATGAATGCGATTAATATTGGGTACAAAACCATTTACATCATCGGGGCCGATCATTCATGGTTGGGCGAAATTTCAGTGAATGAAAAGAATGAGGCGCTTGTGCATCAAAAGCATTTTTATGATGAAGAGAGCTCCAAGCCCGAAAAAATGCAAGATTACATCCACAGGCCCAGACGTTTGCATGAGATCATTAACAAATTTTATTTGACTTTTCTCGGTTATTGGGAAATCAAAGCGTTTGCAGATCGAAAAGAGATTCGAATTGTGAATGCTAGTGAAAACTCGATGATTGACGCTTTCGAACGGGGAAGTTTGTAAACATCAAAATAAATTGAACCACAAAATACTTTTTGGTATCTTTACCCATCAAAAATTAAGCGTGAAAGACAAATCAATTCTGATTACCGGTGGGACCGGTTCATTAGGAAAAGCTTTAACAGCTCATATTTTAAAAAACCATCCTGATATAAAGCGGTTGGTTATTTTTAGCCGGGACGAACAAAAACAGTTCGAAATGGAACAAGAGTTTCCGCACCGCATTTACCCTCAAATACGCTATTTCATTGGTGATGTAAGGGATCAAGAACGTCTTGAACGGGCTTTTACAGATATTGACTACGTTATTCATGCAGCTGCCATGAAACATGTGCATATCGCGGAATACAATCCAGATGAATGTGTGAAGACCAACGTTGGTGGTGCAGAAAATGTGATTAAAGCAGCCTTAAAAACGAACGTGGAAAATGTCGTGGCCTTGTCTACTGATAAAGCCTGTGCACCCATAAATCTTTACGGTGCAACAAAACTGACTTCCGATAAGTTGTTTGTTGCTGCAAATAACATCAAAGGCAAGCGAAACATTAAGTTTTCCGTTGTTCGTTACGGAAATGTGATGGGTTCCAACGGATCGGTAATTCCATTCTTTATCAAAAAGAAAAAACAAGACGGGATTCTGCCAATAACAGTAGAAACCATGACGCGCTTCAACATTACACTGCAAGGTGGTGTAGATATGGTCATGCATGCATTGCAGCATGCTTGGGGTGGTGAGATTTTTGTTCCGAAAATTCCTTCGTATAAAATCACGGATGTGGCTCAAGCTATAGGTCCAAATTGCGAAAAACCAGTAATTGGTATCCGTCCAGGCGAAAAGATACATGAGGAAATGATTACCTCTTCGGATTCATTTTTCACCTATGATCTTGGAAAATATTACGCTATCATTCCTCAAACACCGCATTGGAATGTGAATGATTTTACGTCCTTTTTCAATGCGAAAATTGTAGAAGAAGGATTCTCATACAATTCGTTGAACAACACGGAATGGGAAACGGTTGATTCCTTAAGAGAACTGATCAAATTACATGTCGATTCAACATTTGAAGTGTGATGCAACCGATACCTTACGGCCGACAAGAAATAACCGATGAAGATATAGCGGCAGTTGTTGCTGCCCTTCAATCCGATTACCTTACACAAGGACCATTAATCAAGTCTTTCGAAACTGCATTTGCGGAATATACGGGAGCAAAATATGCTGTTGCTTTAAGTAACGGAACGGCCGCACTTCACCTTTCGGTGATGGCCCTTGGCCTCCAAAAAGATGAATATGTCATTTGTACCCCGTTAACCTTTGCTGCTTCGGTAAATTGTGTAAAATATTGCGGTGGAAATGTGTTATTTGCAGATATCGATCCGGAAACCTATTTAATGGATTTGGATCATGCTGCAGCACTTATCGCATCCAATCCAGATAAAAAAATTGTCGGAATCATCCCCGTTGATTTTGCAGGTCGTGTTGTAGATCTTAATGCGTTTCGAGATTTTGCCAATAGCAACAATTTATGGTTGCTTGAAGATGCATGTCATGCTCCGGGTGGTTACCATCAATCAAAGATGCAGTCTGCAGGAGGAGGCATCGCCGATTTATCTATTTTTTCTTTTCATCCTGTAAAACATATCGCAACCGGTGAAGGAGGAATGATCACCACCAACAGTGAGGAGCTTTATGAAAAATTGTTGGTGTTGCGCACGCATGGCATTACCAGAAATACGGAACATTTTCAGAACAGCGTTGAACTGGCCAATGGAAATGCACTTCAGCATCATGAGGATTATCCGGGATGGTATATGGAAATGCAAGAATTGGGGTACAACTACCGAATCACTGACTTTCAATCTGCACTTGGGATATCGCAATTGAAGAGAGCCGATAAAAATCTATCAAAGCGCAAAGAAATCGCTAAAAAATACGTTGATGCGCTCACCGGACAAAAAGGCATGATACGCGTTCAACCGTTTAACGAGGGCAATGCCTATCATCTCATGGTTTTAGAAGTTGAGGACAGAAGAGGACTTTACGATTATTTAAGGTCAAAAAATATATTTTGTCAAATCCATTATTTCCCCGTTCATCTTATGCCCTATTACAGGCAATTTGGGTGGAAAGAAAGTGATTTGCCAATGGTTGAGCAGTATTATTCGCAATGCATAAGCGTTCCGATGTTTCCTACTTTACCTATAAAAGATGTTGAAGCCATCATTCAGATGATTAAATCCTATTACAACCCCTCATAAAATTAAATACCATGTCACAGAACACGTTTAAAACAGAACAAGAAGCTTTTTGGGCTGGTGAATTTGGAGATGCCTATATTGGACGCAACAACAGCGAACAACTTTTGGCTTCCAATTTACATTTTTTCAGTACAGCACTTAAACAACTTGGAAAATTGGGATCCTGCATTGAGTTCGGTGCAAATATCGGCATGAATCTCAAGGCCCTCAAGATGTTGTATCCGAGAGTTCACATGCAGGGTATTGAAATCAACGCCACAGCTGCGTCAGAACTCGGTGAAATTATTGGTTCTGAAAACGTTCACAACTCTTCTATTTTTGATGTGAACATCACACGGAAAGCGCAATTATCCTTTATCAAAGGCGTGCTTATTCATATCAATCCTAACCATCTTCAAGAGGTCTACGAAAAACTGTACAATGCCTCCGAGAAGTTCATCCTCGTTGCGGAATATTACAATCCGTCTCCGGTTGCGATTCCGTATCGCGGTCACGATGATCGTCTATTTAAAAGGGACTTCGCAGGAGAACTATTGGAAAAGTATTCCGATTTAGAACTGGTGGACTACGGTTTTGCCTACCGTCGTGACCCTGCCTTTCCTCAAGACGACATCACGTGGTTCCTGATGCGAAAAAATTAAGGTGAAATGAAAATTGCCATTATACCTGCTAGAGGTGGAAGCAAGAGAATTCCCAATAAGAATATCAACTTGTTCCATGGCAAACCCATAATTGCATACGCGATTGAAAACGCAATACATTCGAAACTTTTCGATGAAGTTTTTGTATCGACAGACAATGAGAAAATTGCTGAAATCGCAAAAAATCTTGGTGCCGATGTTCCCGTTTTGCGATCAGAAGCCAATGCTAACGATTACGCAACAACATCCGATGTGCTGATTGAAGTTTTAGGACATTATCAAAAAATGAATAAAGTGGTTGATACCGCTTGTTGTATTTACCCAACAACACCTCTGTTATCAGCAGCCGATTTAATTGCAGCAGACGGTGTTTTTACGCGTGAAAATTATGACGTATTGCTATCATGCGTTGCGTACGATTTTCCAATTCAACGGGCTTTTGAATTGACGGAAGCTTCAGCGGTTCAATTGCGGGAACCGCAACACATCAATAAGCGTTCACAGGATCTACCTAAAACCTATCATGATGCCGGAGCTTTTTATTTTTTTAGCACAAAAGCATTCCTTAAAAATAAATCCCTTTGGCTTGGTAATATAGGTGCGTATCCCCTACCCGAATCAAAAGTTCAGGACATAGATACTCCGGAAGATTGGACTAGGGCAGAACTTAAATACCAACTGCTTAAAAATGAATAAATTACTGGTTCTAACAGCTGGAAATGCAACCGTAGGTTTTGGCCATTTCGTGAGGTGTCACGCCTTAGTTACTCAGCTTAAAGAAATGGAATCGGTTTTTTATTCCATAGATGACTTGTCTGAGTATTTGGAAGACGACAACTCGGAAAATATACATTTCAAGAAACTTTCACAAGCGGAGGACATTCTGAGCGAAATCACGAAAAATGACTGTGTACTTGTCGACGATTATCAAGTGACAAAAGAACTTCTCCTTGCTATTCAATCGAAATGCGACAGTCTTATTTGTATCGATGATCTTGCCGATGCATACATGATAGCAGACTTGGTCATCAATCCAACAC
>JBILIM010000170.1:0-4678 GCA_044349985.1 Crocinitomicaceae bacterium | reverse complement strand
AAGTATCTTATTAAATAATATCGTTCCTTTTGCCAACAAAACGGGCAATTCGTGGGTGTTGAATCTTATTAAATAATCTAATATTGATTATACATTCGGGCTATGAAGTGTGCGTCTTACCGAATTACAAACTGCGTTAATGGCTTCACTCGAAAAAGCAATTTGCGACAAAATCATAATGACATCGGGTGTTTTGTTAAGAAGCATTTCTCAGACCCTAGATTTCCTGTGTGAAGTTTTACGAATGGATGAAGAGCGTAACTTCACATATTGAATATTAACCGTATTCAATCCTGGATCGAGGATGCTCCGAAAAGAAGTAGTTTGCAAATGCTTGTAAATACGCTTCAGCGCTTATCAAAGAAAACCATTAGGATAAATAGAAGCCGCATTGGGATTCAAAAAATGAATTTGCTGCTTAATGGTTAAGTTGAAGAAATAATTGGGAAACCTTTGAAAAAAATCTTCAAATCGTATTTTGAAATCGTCTATCATTTTCATTTGTAACTCCGGATTAAATTGCAAAGTATCAAGGAGGGTATGCAATATAATTCTTTGCTCTTCAAAGGTTCCGTCTAAAAACAGCTTTTTGGTATAGCTTTCAATTTGTTTAAAATAATCCAAATTAAAATTACCTTGTGCTTCAAAGTATATCATTTTGTAAGACATGTATCGAAGTCTCGGGAAAATGTAGAATTTTTCTAACTCATCAATACTTAATTCCAAATCATCATAAATCAATTTTCCTACTCGGACTGTTTGTTCCTTATTTCCTTCGGTAAAATAATATCTTAACAATAAGGTATTGGCAAAAATAAAATCCTGCATCGCTTCCAATGAGTGATGTGGCTTAATAGCGTTCAAGTAGTTGATTAAACCAAACTCATAATCAGGAATTGAAAAATCAGGATCTGCAAGAAATTCATAGAAACTAGAGCGAACAACAGGTAAAGTGGAGAATTCTTTAAAAAACTTAATGTTTCTATTTGGATTGGTCTTTAAACTTAAGAACAATTCCTGCCCCAGAATCATGCGGTGGTTATAATCTATATCTTTTGGAAATTGTTCTAAAAAATTATAGAGTGGTTTTAATGCATCGCTATGTATATTGAATTGTAAGAGACTTTTTTCATTATGCGATCCGGATAATTTTCCAAATGAGAACTGGAATTCTTGAAGTGAGTTGATTTCATTCTCAAGAAGTTGCCATGAATCGTAACCAATATATTTCGCTAATATTTCTAAGGTATGGTAATAAGGTGTATGATTGTTGTTGTTCCAGATGAAAAGACGGTATAAAGTACTTTCGGAAATTGAAATTCCCAATTCAAATTGAATTAAATCGGCAATTTTTTTACAATCAATCTTTGTGACTACGTTAAAACCAATTTTTACTTCCAAATACCACTTTAAGCCCGACAAATGATAGGATGAAATTTTATATTTAGGCTTTGGCATTGAAAAATTCGTAGTTTTTAAACAAAATTGGAGAAAACAATTTTTTGTTCGTGTGGTAAATTCAACCCTAGGTTCAAATTACATTAATTTTTTCAAGAACTTCAATATATTTTTCTGCACATTGTACTCTGTCCTCTACAGCTACTAATTCTGTGTCGATACCATTACTTTCAAAAAATGTCTTAAAACTTCCCCCTCTTGGAGTTTTACTTAAATGCAGTACGGTAAAAACTTCAGCAGCTTTATCGTCAATTGTATACAAAGACTTGGTCTTTATAATGGACTGGCCAATTTTAGGACAGTTTTTGTTCAACAAGAAGGAATGTGCCAACTTACCAAAAACGATTATAACATCTGGTTTAATTAACTCCAATTCCATTTTCAAGATTTGAGCATGAACGGAATCCGATGAATTTCCCGTAAAACTGTTATCGTTATAACTTCGAACGTTCTTATCTTGATTGTAAAAATACGTTTTGAAAATATCCGTACAATACACAAAATTATTCTTGTTTTTAAGTCCCTCCACCAATGTCCAATAGGATTTACAATCTTTTTCCCTTGTCGATTTTTCATGAAAAGCATAGGGTGTCCCAATAATTACATCGTTATTTAAATTCGCTCCTTCTCTTTTAAATGCCTTTTCACTTCTAAGTGGATCGATTCCAAGAACAACAATTCTTCTATTGTTAAAATCACCAAACCATGTTGGCAAATCGATTCCCTTCAATACCGATCTATTGGGAACATTTTGTTGGACATGAATATCTTTGTCTGAATGGACAAAATTGTATGTTTCAGATTCATTAAAGTTTAAATACCAGGTCTCATAAAATCTGTCTATCACCTCTTTTGGAATGTTTAAAACATTATTAATCAATACATCTTTAAGTGCTTGATAAAATGGGGTTTCCTTGTTCATTTTTTTAGACTTTTAATCTGAATAATTCCTACTAATTATTGACAATATAACTCTTCAATACTACTTTCAGAAAATTCAAGATAGTTCTATCCTGATTCAACAGAACTTTTTAAATAGTAATTCGAAAAAATAGTGCATTATTCACTGATATTATATCAAATGCATTGAATACATTATTGATTTTGTCATTAACTATCATTTCATGATACATTACTTTAGTTTTCTTCGATGATTTGGAATTGATAGGTTAACTTATCAATGATTTTAATTATTTATTTCTTTTTTATTGAAGTTAAATCTCAATTAATGGATTGTCATAGCTTTCCTGTAAACTTATTGTCTCAGCCATTTTTTCGTAATTTTTCGAATAATTGCCCCAATCTTCATCGTATTCTTCATTATTCAAATCAACATTCAAACAATAAAGCACATCTTCAATTGCCCAATTTAATGCATCGCCGAAACCATTTGTTTGCGATTCAATAGTTACCACATTTTCGTCTTCGAAAGGTGAAAGGATTAAATAACCGATACTTTCATCATCATATTCCTCTGTATAAAATGCCCTTACAATACTTGCATAAAGAACAGTACGTAACATGTTCACGAATCTTATAAAGTGAAGTTGTCCATCCGATTTATACTCGGAATTATAACTTGCTATTAAATCGTCCATTGAAAGATTCAAATCATCTAAAATTATATTGAAAAGACTTTTTGTATCATCGTCCTCATTCCATGCAAAAAGGTTATTTCTTGAGTTATAGTACAAACATTGTTTGCTGAAAATTTTAGTTGACATTTCGTTTAAGAAATGTTTTTTAAGGTAAAACCCGCTTATATCACCTTCAATTTCACCGTCATCTATGAGCCATTCCATCGCATTCAGCTCTTGAAAATATGCTGGAATTAGCCATAAAAACTCCTGGTTCTTTCTAGTAAAAAGGATTAATTCCTTACAAAATTCTTCTTTTATTTCTTTCGATTGAACTGCCAAACGCTTCATTTTCTTGGACAATTCATCGATTCCAGTATACATATCGACATTTAATTCATTTTGAATCTGATCATCGTCCTTAATTGAATCCAAATTCAAAGAACCGTTCCATTTACCCCTCATCGGACCTGGCTCGAGACCTTTTTTCCATTTACCTGTGAAACCATTCGTATTAAAAACAATCTCCATGAGACCCGTTTGATTCACTTTTTTATTATGAAATGTTGCCTTCAAAATAGTGCCTTCTAGAACTCCTGTTAAGGTCCCGTCTTTGTATGTGCCTGTTATACTTCCTTTTTTCCCTTCAATAAATGTCACCATATCATTATCTTCTAATACAATGTAAGGGGTGTTTAATTGGATCATAATTTCGATGTTAACTATTTGCTCAAATTTAAATTTCAAATTGATTTAGAAAGCGGTTTAAGTTAGTTCAAGTATGTCATGTGAAATAGGCTCTAATCAATAAAAAAGGCGTTCGTCTAAATATCAGCCCTATACATAGAAACCTGATTTTAATTTAATTTCCATGTGGAATTATAAACAATGCTCCTATGAGTAACCTAAAAATAAATTGTTTAAATTTTAAAAAAATGGCTGAACTGTGAGTTCAGCCATAGGGTGGCATAGTGGTGGTAAATCGTTATAAATTGCAGAAATCATCGAGTCACCGTATACAGAATAGCATTTCGAAAACTCATAAAAACTCACGAAGTGTTTGACCTAATTTTCGCTTAATTTCGCCATTCATTTGTATAGAAACGGGGTGCGGAATTATGGCAAAAAGTGTTGCGTCGGATTTAAAAATCGAAAGTGGAAGACCCTCATTCTTTACATCAAGTTCTTTACCACTTAGACTCCCAATGATGGAACGCCAACATACGTTTAACGAGGTACTATAAAAAACAACAACTTTGGGTTTGTAAGCTTTTATTTGCGAAGTTATAAGGGTAATTCTCGATTTTGAATATTTATTCCAATATTGATTTTTGGTTTCGCCGAATAAACTTAACCAATCTTTGTCGTTCAATTTTTGACTTGCAAAAGGAAAAAGCTCAGCAAGCAGGGTATTACCATTTAAAGAACCTAGTTGCATACTTTGATATGCCTTTTTTGCAGATACCGAAGCTTCGTTTCCTTCTATTCCAAAGAGCACTTCTATGATTCCATTCCATGTTTTTTGCAATTTAATCTTCCCTTCGAAAAACGATTCCGTTCCATTCTTGTATGCTAAATGAAACCCTCTAAGATCCTGAAATGCTTTATCCTCACCGAGGTTTTTCCAAATTGTAACACGTTCC
>JBILIM010000169.1:0-4694 GCA_044349985.1 Crocinitomicaceae bacterium | reverse complement strand
GAATATTTACAAAACCATTTGCGTTGATGATTCGTTTGTTCGCAAACATTACCGCAGGTCACATTATAATTTTAGCTTTAGTTTCCATCATTTTTATAAATAAAAGCGCGGCATGGGGTGCACTCTCTGTTCCAATGGCTTTATTTATTTCTGTGCTGGAACTTTTGGTCGCGTTTCTTCAAGCGTATTTGTTTGCCATGTTGTCGGCAATGTTTATTGGGGCAGCAGTTGAAGAAGCTCACCACTAATTAAATAGTAATTAATAAACACAAATAGTATGATTTACGGAATATCAGCAATCGGAGCAGGTTTAGCAGTTCTTGGTGCAGGATTAGGAATTGGTCAAATCGGCGGTAAAGCGGTAGAAGGAATCGCTCGTAACCCGGAAGCTTCTGGAAAAATTACAACAACTATGATTATCGCAGCAGCTTTGATCGAAGGTGTTGCACTTTTCGGGGTAGTTATCGGTCTACTTGGAGCAGCGAAGTAATCAAATTAAATAGGTATGGTAACGGTTGGTTACCATACTTGTTTGTGTTTAAACTTATAAATAAAAAAATATGGATTTAATTGTTCCTGATTTCGGTTTATTATTTTGGACGGCTCTCGTATTCGTGGGCTTGTTGTTTATCTTGACTAAATTTATTTGGAAGCCAATCCTAAGTGCAGTAAATGAGCGTGAAAAGAACATTTCGGATGCTTTAGCTTTGGCTGAAAAAACAAAAGCTGAAATGGTTGCGCTTCAGAATCAAAATGAAAATTTGTTGAAGGAGGCTAAAATTGAACGCGATGCTATTGTTAAGGACGCAAGAGAAACCGCTTTGAGAATGGTTGAAGAATCAAAGGCAGCTGCAAAGACTGAAGCTGAAAAAATTCTTTCATCAGCACGTCAAACCATTGAAGCAGAAAAAGCTGCAGCAATGGCAGAACTAAAAACCCAAGTTGCTGGTTTGTCTTTAGAAATTGCTGAAAAAATAGTTCGTGCGGAATTGTCCTCAGACGAGAAGCAGAAAGCATTGGCATCGAAAATGGTTGGTGATATAAGTCTGAATTAACATATTACAGATGAAGGGAAATAAAATTGCAGTCAGATACGCTAAAGCCTTACTTGATATTGCCCAAGAGCAAAATAAGATAGATGAGGTAGCTGCTGACATGACATACTTGAGGAAAGTGAATACGGAAAATATTGATTTTCAAAATTTATTGAAATCTCCGGTGGTAAATTCCCAAAAGAAAATTGAAATTTTTAATTTATTATTCGGTTCCTTCCACTCCATTTCTGTCTTATTTATAGAGTTAATCACAAAAAACAGAAGAGAAGGGTTGTTAGCTGAAATAGCTACTGCGTTTGAGGATCAATTAAATGAATTGAGAGGAATTATTCCTGTTAAAATCATTTCTGCGGCGAAACTGGATGAAAATTTAAGAAAAGAAATTGTTAAAAAAATTGAAGCTAACGTAAAGGGAACTCCAAAAATAGAAGAAGAGGTGAATCCCGAAATCATCGGTGGTTTTATAATCAAAATCGATGACAAGCAGTTCGATGCCTCAATTTTGAGACAATTGAATAATTTAAAACAACGTTTAACAAAATAGTCCCAAAAGGACGGAAAATTACAAAAACATGGCAGATGTAAAACCAGCAGAAGTTTCTGCAATTTTAAGAGAGCAGTTGTCCGGCTTCAAATCAGAAGCTGAACTTCAAGAAGTGGGAACCGTGCTTCAAGTAGGAGATGGTATTGCACGTATCTACGGTTTAAATGGTGTTCAATACGGTGAACTTATCGAATTTAACGGTGGTTTGCAAGGAATTGCATTGAACCTAGAAGAAGATAATGTAGGTGCAGTACTTTTGGGAACATCATCAAGTGTAAAAGAAGGTGATGCAGTAAAACGTTTAGGACGAATTGCTTCTGTTAAAGTTGGCAATGGCATGGTTGGAAGAGTAGTTGATACGCTTGGTCAACCTATCGACGGTAAAGGACCTATCGCAGGTGAATTGTATGAAATGCCAATTGAACGAAAGGCTCCGGGTGTAATTTTCAGACAACCTGTAACGGAACCCTTACAAACGGGTATCAAGGCAGTTGATGCAATGATTCCAATTGGTCGTGGACAACGTGAGCTCATTATTGGTGACCGTCAAACAGGTAAATCAACTGTTGCCATCGATACCATTATCAATCAAAGAGAATTTTACGATAGAGGGGAACCTGTATTTTGTATCTATGTTGCAATCGGACAAAAAGGTTCAACAGTAGCAGGTATTTATAAGAAATTAGAAGATGCAGGCGCAATGGCATACACTGTAATTGTAGCTGCTAATGCTTCTGATCCTGCAACAATGCAGTTTTTTGCACCAATGACTGGAGCAGCGATTGGCGAGTTTTTCCGTGATTCAGGAAGACCTGCATTAATCGTATACGATGATTTGTCAAAACAAGCGGTTGCTTACCGTGAGGTTTCTTTGTTATTGCGTCGTCCTCCAGGTCGTGAGGCTTATCCTGGTGATGTATTTTATCTTCACTCCAGATTACTGGAAAGAGCAGCTAAAATTATCGGGGATGATAAAATTGCTTCTCAGATGAATGATCTTCCTGAATCCTTGAAAAGTATTGTTAAAGGTGGTGGTTCACTAACCGCACTTCCAATTATTGAAACCCAAGCAGGAGACGTTTCAGCATACATTCCTACGAATGTGATTTCGATTACTGACGGTCAGATTTTCTTGGAAAGTGACTTGTTCAACGCAGGTATTCGTCCGGCTATTAACGTGGGTATTTCCGTATCTCGTGTGGGTGGTAATGCTCAAATTAAGTCCATGAAGAAAGTTGCAGGTACCCTTAAACTAGATCAAGCGCAATACCGCGAACTTGAAGCGTTTGCTAAGTTTGGTTCTGACCTAGATGCCGCAACAAAATCAGTACTTGATAAAGGTGCACGAAACGTGGAAATCCTTAAGCAACGTGAAGGAGATCCTTATCCGGTAGAAAAGCAAATCGCGATTATATACGTCGGAACAAAAGGATTGATGCAACAAGTACCGGTATCTAAAGTTAAGGAATTCGAAAAAGAATTCTTGAACTACATGGAAGCGAAACATGCAGATGTATTGGTAGCGTTGAAATCAGGTAAATATTCTGATGAACTTACTGATGTTTTAACGAAGGTTGCAAAAGAAATCGCTGAAAAATATAAATAAGATTGCTGCTTGAAAGAGCACATGCTTAAATAGAATTTGATATGCCAAGCTTAAAGGAAATACGTAATCGAATTACTTCTGTAGGTTCAACAATGCAGATTACCTCAGCCATGAAAATGGTTTCGGCGGCAAAGTTGAAAAGAGCACAAGATGCCATAACACAAATGCGTCCTTATGCTGAAAAACTGCAGGAGATTTTAGGTAATTTGAGTGCAACACTTGATTTGTCTGAAAACGCATTTTCTGAGGTAAGAGAAGCTAAAAACATTCTGGTTGTTGGTATTACATCGAACAGAGGCTTGTGCGGTGGATTTAACAACAATATCATCAAAAGGGTTAGCTACTTGGTGAATGAGGAATACAAAGGATCAAATGTTAAGGTTCTTTGTTTAGGTAAAAAAATCAGAGACGTTTACAAAAAAACACCAAACTATTTTATCAATGATGCTTTGGTTGACGTAGAAGATATTTTCTCAAATCTTACTTTCGAAAATAATGCGGTGATTGCGAATGAATTAATGAACCTTTTCATGAACAAATCCTTTGACAAGGTAGTGATTGTATACAATCAGTTTGTCAATGCTGCAACACAAAGTATACGTACAGAACAATTGTTACCTATACTTTCTAAAGTGGATGACGGAAACGCTTCAAGCACTGGTGATTACCTATTCGAGCCATCTAAAGAAGAAATCGTTGCGGATTTGATTCCGAAATCCTTAAAGATTCAATTATTCAAAGGATTATTAGATTCTAACGCTGCAGAACACGGTGCACGGATGACGGCTATGCACAAAGCTACGGATAACGCAAAGGAATTGCAAAGGAACTTGAAATTGTCTTACAATAAAGCACGTCAAGCGGCCATTACCAATGAAATCCTCGAGATTGTTGGTGGAGCGGAAGCGTTGAAATCGTAACGAAAAATTATATTATGTAAGGGCCGTCTGAAAAGTCGGCCTTTTTTGTTTGCCTTTAGTTCTCATAGTCATCATAAGGAGATAAATTTTTGCTTAGAAATGGAACCGAAAAACCACGGGAATCAAACATTTCACTATACAATTTTATAATAAACTCAAATTCTAAACTATTAATTTTTGATGGAAAACACCATTTTCTTCGTTTATGAAACCAACTCAATACAAACACATTCCCTACCTCAAACAAAACGAGAGTACCGTATCCATGAACTCCTCAGGAGCTTCTGCGTGCACCCAATGTCCTGCGTTTTCTATTGTTATCACATCACTATCCGGAAATACATCTTGAATTTCATCAAGGTCTTCATCTAAAATGTAATTCGAAAATGCTCCCCGAATAAAAAGCGTTGGGGTTTTAACGATATGTTGCGGAACTCCAGAGAGAATTTCGGGCATTTCTCGCTCCAAGACCTCAATGTTCATGCGCCAGGCCAATTGTCCTTTGTCTTTCCAATACAAGTTCTTCAAAAGAAACTGCCTAACGCCATCACTTTCAATATATTTTTCAA
>JBILIM010000168.1:0-4711 GCA_044349985.1 Crocinitomicaceae bacterium | reverse complement strand
CCCAGGGGTGGAAGATTTCTACAAAAATTATTTTATCAATTCGATGCCAATTCAACAATCGAATGGTTTAAAGACCGAGGGATATTAATGAAAACCTACCCTGATGGTTGTATTTTTCCGCTCTCAAATGATTCCCAAACCATTATCAACTGCTTTACAAATGAAGCACAAAAAAAAGGAGTAAAAATTATAACTCTTGCTCCAGTTAGCGCTTTAGAAAAAATTAACGAGAGCTTTAACTTAAAAATAAACGATACCTACTCCACATTCGACCGCGTAATTGTTACCACCGGAGGACATCCCAAAAAAAGCAATTTAGTATGGCTTGAAAATTTAGGACTTGAAATAGTAGATCCCGTGCCTTCACTTTTTACGTTCAATATGCCATCCGAAGCAGTCACATCCTTAATGGGAAATGTAGTGAATGAGGTAACCGTTAGAATTGAAGGAGAAAAACGTATGGGTAAAGGCCCATTGTTAATTACGCATTGGGGTATGAGCGGACCTGCAATATTAGAATTATCAGCTTGGGGGGCACGTTTGTTAAATGAAAAAAATTATAACTTTTACATTTTGGTAAATTGGTTGTATGAAACCTCAGAACATGAACTCAGAACTAAATTGGACGATATACAATCAATCAATCTGAATAAAAAAATGGTCAATGTGAACCCCTTCCCGATTACCAATAAAATCTGGAATTACCTTATTGAAAAATCAGGAATTCATGCAGATGCGAAATGGAGTGAGTTCAATGGAAAATTGAAAAACAAACTCGTAAACAATTTACTTAATGACCGCTATTCCGTATCTGGGAAAACTACATTCAAAGAAGAATTTGTAACTGCAGGCGGCATCGCTTTGAACGAAATCAATCCTCAAACGATGGAGTCTAAGAAAATACCGGGATTGTTTTTTTCCGGTGAAGTTTTAGATATAGATGGTGTTACTGGAGGATTTAATTTTCAAGCGGCATGGACAACTGCTTTTGTCGCTGGAAAACACATTAATGGAAATTAAGTGTGTTTATCGAAAAGGAAAATCTTAAGAAAATCTTTAGTAGAAAGCATTCCAACCACTTCATTTTTATCATTGGTAACAACTAAAGCATGAATACTGCCAGACAATAGCAATTCTATTGCATCCTTTATACTTCTATCAGTATCAATTTTATATGGGGTTAGCGTCATAATTTCATTAACAGGAGTTTGATAAACAGGATCTGCATCATCCAATGAAGCACTTCCAATTTTTCGCATGAAATCAATCAGGCTCACCATACCCACTAATTTCTTATCGGTAACTATGGGTATGTGATGATGAAATGCTTTCTTTTCAAAAATATGCTTTACATCAAGTAATAAATGGTTCGGAGTTAGGGAACATACTTCTTTTGTCATAATTGACAAAACAGGATCGGTCAGTTTCATGATAGGTCGGTTGTATTGAATAAAATAGCCTATTGATGGATTTCAATAGTTCAGCCATGTGAAATGTACTAATTTTTTCTCAAAACTTAAAAATATGAAAGCAAGAACACTATTGGAATTGGTAACCTTATCCACTACTTTGTACACCATCTCAAAAGAAACCCAAGTCTTGGAAAAGCTAGGTGAATTGGGAGAAAAGGGAAAAAAGAAAATCAATTCACTGGTAAAAGAACGCATTTATGATGATAATGGAAACGAAATGGAATTCGTTGAAAAAATGCTTCAAAAAGCGAAAGAAGCAAAGGAAGATTTAGACATTAAAATCACCGGTTTAATTGAGGATTTTTATGAAAAAATAAATGTTGCTCATGTCAAACAGATTGAAGTTTTAGAACAAAAATTGGCTGAAATGAATAAAAGCCTTGTCAACTCGGAATCAAGAATCAATCAGTTGGAGAAAAATGTGGTGTAATTATGGGGTGGCTTGCTCGATTGCAAAACCGATATAAATCTTTTGTCAGATACAATCAAATTCTAAGGGTTTTCGTTCGCTATGGTTTTGAAGAAATGGTTTCCTACATGATAGCAACCGGTCGCTATAGGCTGATTCGTAAGCTCATTCCTTCAACAACCAAGAAAAATGCTCAAAAATATACGAAGTGGGAAAAAATGAGGCTGGTCTGTGAAGAACTGGGGCCCACTTTTGTAAAATTTGGTCAGATTCTAAGTAATCGGGCAGATTTACTCCCAAAAGAACTCATCTTTCAATTGGAAAAACTACAAGATAATGTGCCACCCTTTTCCGGAGACATTGCCATTCAAATGGTTGAGAGTGAATTCAATAAACCTATTGACCAACTTTTTTTTCATTTTGACCGTGAAGCCTTTGCGTCTGCTTCAATGGCGCAGGTTCATAAGGCTGTATTGAAAAATGGTGAACGCATCGTGCTTAAAATTCAACGCCCGAATATCCGAAAAATCATCATTGAAGACATCAAAGTGATGTATACACTCGCTGATATTTTTGCGAAAAGGATTCCAACATTAAGGATATTTGATCCAAAAGGTCTCGTCAAAAATTTTGAAGACAGCATTTTGAAAGAACTTGACTTTATTCATGAATCCGTCAACGCGAATCGTTTTGCTAAAAACATAGAAAATGACAAAGAAGATTCTCGCGCTGGAATATGTTCAGGGAACTAAAATCACTGACTCTGGAAGATTAAAGGCCAAAGGATTTGATAATGCCCTACTCGCAAAAAAATTGGCAATTTCCTATATCAAGCAGGTTTTTGAATACGGCTTTTTTCATGCCGATCCCCATCCGGGAAATATCCTAATAATGGACAGCGGAGAAGTATGTTTTCTTGATTTTGGCATGATGGGGAGTATTATGAAGCACGATATCAAAATGTTCGGACTGCTATTTCTCGCAGTGAAAGAAAAAGACATTCGGGCAATTATTAAGGCACTGCAAATGATGTCAGATAATGCTGCAGTAAAAGACATGCGAGGTTTGGAATTTGCCATTAACGAGTTTGTCCAAAGCTACAGTTTTAGTGATTACCATGAAAATGAAATGAGTACCATTCTCCTCGAATTGAAAGATGTTATTGTACTTCACGGATTAAAAGTCCCTCCCCATTTTTTCCTACTGGCTCGATCTATGGTTACCATCGAAGGCGTTATCCATCATTTAGATCCTGACCTCGATTTATTGGAACTCGCTCGCCCCTACCTGATTCGAACAATCCGGAAAGAATTCAATGTTTTCGCAATGCTCAAAAAGCTTGCATTTGGACTTTATGATTTGGGAACCTATATGGAAGATTTTCCTTTAGATTTAAAAAATGCCATTCGAAAAATAAATTCAGGAACCGTACAAGTAGATCTTACACATCGTGGCATTGACCCAATGGTTCACACCATCAATAGGGTAACAAAACAAGTAATTTTAACCTTTACTTTCATTGGATTAAGCGCTGGTTGTATCTTATGTTTTATTTATGATGTTCCTCCCTTTTGGGGAACCGTTTCATTTTATGGCTTGATGTGCTTGTTTATGGCTATTTATCTCGGATTAAAAATAGTTCGTGATTTAAGAAAAGGCGACCACGATGATTGGAACGGATGGAATCACGACTGAAAACTAGACAGACTTCTTTTTGAGTCTCTTTAAACTTTGATAATCCAACCAATACAAAACTTTTAAAGACAAACTATTCGTCGGCAGATAATCAAATAGATTGGAAAGATTTTGAAAATAGCTGTTCTCAACAAATTTATCCGAAGAGAAAATCGCTTGCTTCCAAACTAAATTAATCTCACTGCCAGGTAAAAATACCCACCTGTATGCGCAATCAATTGTAAATGCATTGTAATTGGTATTGAAAGCAGAATTGCCATCAGCTTGCAAACCGAGATAATTAATAGGAGCCAAAGTTCCGTATGCACCTAAATCAAAAAACTGGTCATAGCTCACGGAAGAACGGTAATGACGCATTCTTAAACCTAAACTCATCGTACTCGTAAAAGAAACTTGAAGCTGTAACCCATTCACGGTATTCAACCGGTCGCGCTGTCCAAATAAAATTCCATTCCAACTTTCAGTAGGCGCACCAAAAGCTATCGCGTAGCCTTGACCGTTGAATGAATAAGTTTGATCAAAGTCGTAAATCAGAAAAATGCGGTTACTCACCCGCCACCTTGGACTGATTCTAAATCCATATTCTTGCCACTTATCTCTATCGATAAACGTGTAGGATACAGATGCATCCAACGCAAGTCGTTTCTGATAATTCGATGAATACCACCAATTTAAATCAAGCCACCTTGGTCTAACAAAATACCTGTTCTCAGCACGTGGTTCAAAATAATCATAGGAATCAACAAGCGATGCATAAAAATCTAAGCCAGATGCATTAAATTTCTTATTGATGAGGGTAAGTGATCCAGATAATCCTGCTGAGGTAAATACATTTGGTGAAAACAGTCTGTTGTAGTAAAAACCTAAAGAACTGTATAGTTGATTGAAAATCCAAAAAGGTTTGAATTTTCTGTAGCCAACAGTGAAATCGAAAATGCGTTTGTTGTTGTTTGGATTGAAACCTAAATCATTTGGATTGTACCGATCG
Source organism: Crocinitomicaceae bacterium (assembly GCA_044349985.1). Classification (GTDB taxonomy): domain Bacteria; phylum Bacteroidota; class Bacteroidia; order Flavobacteriales_D; family Crocinitomicaceae; genus M0103. Next base: position 147 of record JBILIM010000168.1, on the reverse strand, counting down.
GATTCAACGAACAACCCACTATTGAAAATAAAATTTCCAGTATGTTTGCCCAGTCTTAGTGAAGTGTTGAAACCTGTATTCACCTTCTGACTCTCAAAAATATTGGAAACGCTGGTTTGTCCAGAAATAAAATACGTATTATCCTTA
>JBILIM010000167.1:0-4745 GCA_044349985.1 Crocinitomicaceae bacterium | reverse complement strand
TTTATACTGACCAAACATGTAACCAATTTCTCTTCCACCAACACCAATATCACCTGCAGGAACATCAGTATCTGGTCCAATATGTCGGGATAATTCAGTCATAAACGATTGGCAAAACTTCATAACTTCGTTATCTGACTTTCCTTTGGGATCGAAATCGGATCCACCTTTTCCACCCCCCATTGGTAAGGTAGTTAATGAATTTTTAAAAATTTGTTCGAAGCCCAAAAACTTTAAAATCGACAAATTTACAGATGGATGAAACCTCAAACCTCCTTTATATGGTCCAATTGCAGAATTAAATTCTACACGATAACCTCTATTAACTTGAACTTCACCTTTATCATCAAGCCAAGGAACACGGAAAAGTATTGTTCTTTCTGGTTCTACAATACGATCCAATATTTTCGCTTGTTTGTACTTCGGTGTCTCTTCAATTACGGGAATAACCGCTTCTGCAACCTCATGAACGGCTTGAATAAATTCTTTTTCATGCCCATGAACAGACTTAACTCTATCCATAAAAGCATCAATTTCTGCTTGATATTTGCTTGACATTTTTTAAAATTTTTAAGATCAACGCGCCAAAAGTAACTAAATTTTCAAGATAAAATAAAAGGAAAAAATCAACATTTATCTGTTTTTAAAAGTTAACAATATTCAAATGATAAAAGACTAATAAAAATTTATTCATCTTGAGACAACTTTAATTAATTTAGCACGTCAATGTGATTGTGAAATTCGAAAACATGAATTTAAAAAATTTACTACTCTTATTTGGAACTGGTGTTTCTTTAATAACTAGTCTAAACGCTCAAACGTATCCACCCGTTAACCTCTGTTTAGGTCAAGACGCGACAGTTTGTCAAGGTCAAACTGTTGTAATCACGAATTGTGCTGGAAGCAGTGGAATAGGATCTGCAGGAATCAATCTCAACGCCCCTACTACGGTTACTTTGAGTGATGATGTTTGGTCTGGTGTTGTTAACATCGGTTTTACCTTCAATTTTTATGGGGCGAACTACACGCAATGTGTAATTGGATCGAATGGTTTGGTGTCCTTTAATTTGGCAAATGCCAACGGATATTGCCCATGGGCACTTTCTGGAGTACCTCCCCTACCAACAACAGCTTTAACTTCTGCATACAATACTGCTATGCTTTGTTATCAAGACATGAATCCAGCTATGGGTGGAACCATAAAGTATCAGACTATTGGTACAGCTCCAAACAGAGTTTTCGTTGTTTTGTATGAAAATGTGGCTATGTTTAGTACAGGTCAGTGTAATTACATGGGTCTTTTGTTGTTTGAGGGCTCGAATAATATTGAATACCACATTGGTAATAAACCTATTGCTACAACTTGGAATGGAGGATTGGCTATTCAAGGCACTGAAAAAAATAATGCGGCTGCTGCTCATATAACTCCTGGTAGAAATAACACACAATGGTCGGCATTACAAGACGCCAGACGTTTTACACCTACTGCACCTGCCAATACCAACAATTATACAATAACAACTATACCTTATCAAATGATAAGTAGTCCAACTGGGACATACCAATGGGCGAATACACTTGGACAAACTTTTCCTTATAACAATGGGGTTCTAAACGTTACGACCGTTCCACCAGGTACAACAGGTTATTACTTAACAGGTTCCGCATGTGGTGTGGGAGTTGGATCCGTAACCTCAGATACTACATGGCTTACAAGAGTTTCTGCTACCGTTACAGCAACGTCAACACCTGACATTTGTTCTTCAGGTATAGGAACTGTTTCAGCAACACCTGGACAAGGAACGGCTCCATTCACATACAATTGGCCAACATTAGGTTCAACACAGCAAACGGTTACGGGTGTTTTTGCGGGAACTTATACGGTTCAGATTACCGATGCTAATGGATGTTTTGGCAACGCAAGTGTTTTGGTTGGCGATACACCAGCAACATTTAATGGTACAACAACAGTAGTTTCGTGTCCTGGTGGTTCAGATGGCACAGCGACTGCAAACATGGTTCCTCAGCTTGGAACGATTACCTATCAATGGAATGATTCTCAAAATCAGACTACCCAAACAGCAACAGGATTGGCTGCAGGGAATTATACATGTACAGTAACTTCGGACGTTGGTTGTACCGGAACTGTGAATGTAACCGTTACAGAGATTCCTGGAATGATTGCGACAATTACGAATACTGTTGACGCAACATGTAACTCAGGAAACAATGGTATACTTGAAGTAACAGTAACTCAAGGAACTCCAGGTTATACCTATAGTTGGGATAACTCAACATCTACGTTAAACATCGCCAATGATTTGTATGCTGGTGTTCATACGGTAACGGTAACTGATCAAAATGGATGCACTACCACAGCAACAGGGACGATTGGGGAACCGACACCGTTGTCAATTACAACATTAACCCCTGATACTCAAATTTGCCCTGAAGATGACATTTTATTGAGTGTAACTGGAGCAGGAGGTTCATCACCTTACACCTTTACTTGGAAAGAAAACAATTCGATTATTGGAACAGGGACTTCTATAACTGTAGACCCAACACTTACGAATACCCAATATTGTGTAGAATTGTCAGAGGCATGTGGTTCTCCTACTACTGACTCATGTTTAATGATTACTTTTCCAACACCAATTTATCCTTCAATAACTCCAAATAAAACAGAGGATTGTATTCCTGGATATTTTGAATTCACGAACTCATCTTCTAATCCAAGCGAAATTGCTACCGCATATTTTGAATTTTCGGATGGTAGTTATTATCTTGAGCAAGGTGCCGACTCAACATCAAATACTTTTGAGTTACCGAATCAGTATTCAGTTACTATGACCATTACTTCCATCTATGGTTGTGTTTATGTAGATTCGTTTATCAATTTTATTAATGTAAAGCCATTGCCGGAAGCTGATTTTACCTTTTCATCGAATCCAACTACATTTTTCGAAACAACGGTGCAGATGCAGGACAGATCGTCGGCTGATGCAATTCAATGGCAATGGTCAAGCCCCGGTTCTACACCTACTGATAGTAACTTGGAAAATCCTGTTTTTACATTTCCAGAAGGTGAAGTTGGTGAATATCCAGTAACTTTAATTGTGACAACTGAATACGGTTGTACAGACACTATTACAATGACAATGCAGGTGGTTCAAGACGTTTTAGTTTATGCGCCAAACACATTCACACCTGATGGTGACGAGCATAATCAAGACTGGAACATATTTATTTCAGGAATAGATGTATATAATTTTTCACTAATTATTTTTAACAGGTGGGGACAAGTTGTTTGGGAATCAAACGATCCTTCAACAGCATGGGATGGAACTTACAATGGTGAGATTGTACCAGACGGGACCTACACATGGAGGGCATCAGCAAAAGACTCATTAAATGATGGAAAATATGAATTTAACGGTTACATCAACGTTATAAGATAGTTATAAAGTTTCCATTCATCTCGATAGAGACCTAAAAATTAAGTGGCTTTAACGCATGTTAAAGCCACTTTTTCTTTATATTTAAAATCTAAAATAAATTTTTTATATGAAAAAATATTTAATCGTTGGTTTCTCATTTGTGTTTGCAGTTTCTTCATGTGATGTAATGAAAGAAATGGCGGAAATTGTAAATACAACAACTGGAAATACGAATGGAACAAGTGCTCCACAACTTACAAATGACGAGGTAATATCAGGACTTAAGGAGGCATTGGTTGTAGGTGCAACGAACTCTGTCAATTTAACCTCAATAACGGATGGTTTTCTTGGAAATGCCGCAATTAAACTACCATTCCCTGAGGATGCCATAAAAATGAGAGAAAAAGCATTAGAATGGGGCTTAGATGGGCAAATTGAAAAGTTCGAAACAACGCTAAATCGTGCTGCTGAAGAGGCCGCTAAAGAGGCTTTACCCATATTTAAGGATGCAATAACCAATATGAGTATTGCGGATGGATTTACAATCTTAAACGGTGGTAATGGCGCAGCAACTAAATATCTAAAAGACAATACATCTACAAAATTAAAGGATGCCTTTAAACCTAAGGTTGAAGCTGCCATTTCGAAGGTGAAATTAACGGAATACTGGGAACCCATTATGACCAAATACAATACGGCCATGAATTTCACTGGAGGGGATAAAATTAATACCGATCTCAATGCTTATGTAACGGAAAAGGCTATTAGTGGATTATTTTACATGGTGGAAATTGAAGAGAATAAAATTCGCCAAGATCCTATGGCTAGAGTAACTGATTTGCTTTCCAAAGTATTTGGAAGTATAATGAAGTAAAATTTAATGGATTACCCTTCATCTGAGCTTGTCCTTAATGACAAAGGTCAAGTATATCACTTAGGAATATTACCAGAAAACATTTCTGATAAGATTATTATTGTTGGTGATCAGGATCGTGTAAAAATGGTTTCTGACTTCTTTGAACAGATCGAGCATCAATCTCAACACAGAGAATTTGTTTGTCATACTGGTTTTTTCAATGGCAAGCGAATTACTGTTTTGTCCACAGGCATTGGAACAGACAATATAGACATTGTACTCAACGAATTGGATGCTTTGGTGAACATTGATCTGAAAAAACGGATCGCCAATGCAAAACCTAGAACCTTGGACATCATTAGAATTGGAACATGTGGTATTCTTCAACCGGAAATCCCTGTTCACTCATGGATATTGTCTTCTCATGGTTTTGGACTGGATAACATTGC
>JBILIM010000231.1:0-3911 GCA_044349985.1 Crocinitomicaceae bacterium | reverse complement strand
CGAATTTCCTGAAATTTATAATGCTGAGGAGGAACAAATTATTCGAAACTCAGAAGTTGGTAAATTGTATGTGATGTGTCGGCAACTGGAGAATACTACCAATCAGTATTTTATCCTTAGTAATGATGAAGGATTTATTTGGAATATTAAAAAGAAGTTAGGAGAACTTGTGAATGCAAATGAAATCATTTTTTCTACCGTCAAAAAACAGGACATAATTTTTACAATACCCATTTCCAATAAAATTGTATTTTCCAAAGAAAACTATACTTTATTCAATGAAAATGGGCTAGAAATTGGAACGGTTCAATTGGTTAACCCTGAAAAAAACACGTTCAAACTTTACCGTTTAATAAATCCTTCAAAGGGTCTTTCATCAAATGCGTCTTATTTTATAAAGTCGGATGACGACGCCGTCCAAGAAAACTAGTTATTCAGAAGGAAAGATATGCATCTTTAAGTATTCTATTGATTCCTCGATTTGTTGAATAATTCCTGATTTTAATTTTCTTGAAAACTGGATTTCAGCTCTGCTTCGAATTTGTTTTAGATACTTCGAAAAATGAAACGCAAAAATACCTGAAGCTGCCATTATAGGAATGCATCCAATAAGAAGTAGTGCACTCCAGTTGAGGTAATTCATCAAAACAAAAAGAATGAAAAGGTAATTTAATGGATAGAGGATAATACCAAGTAAAATGGCTACAGGAGCATAATACTCTCTTGTTGAAACCAGCTTCGGCATTAAGAATTGCGTTAATTTATACGGAATAATATTGGTAGCAGTGCCCAAAAGGAAAAAGGGAAGTCCTAAAAGAATAAGGATTGGTCGAATTAAAAACCGCAACCCTGCCGCTTCATTGCGTGCTTCGATAATTGTCTTGGGATGAATGTTAAAATGTTCAATGGACCATTCTAATTTCTCCAGATTAGATTCTATTTCAAGTAATAGAGAAGGATCATTCATTTGTAAATATTGAATGCGTTGCTTTACCAGCTTGTATTCCTGTTGTTTGATTTCGATTGATTTTGTTTTCTTGAACGTTTGAAGTGCATGAAGAATCCTTTCAATACGTTTTTCTTGTTCTTGATGTTCAGTGCCAACGATAAGATTTTCCAGTGATTCTTTAATTCGATTGGTAAGTGTTTTTGCAGTTTCTGTTGAAGCTTCACTGTAACTTGATTCAAATTCTTCAATGGTAAATGTTTCCCCAACATTGGCGAGTACTGCGCTTCTGAATCGATGTCCTTTTGAATAAAAGAAGCCTACGGGGCAAATCTTTAAAGGCGTATTTATTTTTCCTCTTTTTAGTGTTTCTAATGCAATTCTTGCTGTTCCCGTTTTAAGATCCCGAAGGGTGTTTTCCATCATACTGTTGCCTTCAGGAAATATTACTAAGGTTCCACCATTTTCAAGAACTTCATAACAAGCTTCGAATGAACTTCGGTTGTCGACTCCGCTGGTTTTTGAATCTATTGTTCTGTTTATTGGAATCATGTAGAGCTGTTTCAATATCCATTTTTTTAAAAGGTTATTGAAAAAGGTGCCTTTTGTTAAGTAATAAACGGGTTTTCTAGTGTTGTATGCAATAATCCATGCATCAATTAAGGTATTCGGATGATTGGCAACAATGATCATCGGACCTTTTTGATTCAGCGTAATTTTGTTCTTGACCTTTATCTCACGGTAATAAAGACGCATACCATTGCCAATAATAAATCTTAGAATTCGGTATAACATACTGCGTTAATCGCTCAAAATTGAATTAAAGTTAATGCTAATGTGCTAAAGAAGCTGAAATTTATTTACGTCTTAATTGCTAAATTTACAAAGTGTTTAGTACTCAAGCTTATTTAAATAGTAATGATGGATCCGGAATTCTCGCTTTTGGTGAACAAAGCAGATGTATTTTAAATGTTTCGGATAACATTGAAAACATTGAATTATTTCTTAAAGAAAATCAAACAGAATATGTTTTCATGTGCCTTTCTTATGATTTGAAAAATCGGTTTTATCCACTTGTCTCCAAGAATGAGGACGGTTTGCATTTTCCGGAGGCCATTCTTTGGGTTCCAGAATATGTCGTTAAAATTAATAGAGAGGATATTACCTTTTTAAAAGGAGAACGAAATGTTCAAAGTTTGGAGTTTTTAAGTGCTTTTTTTGAAGAGGAAACCGATCGAAATTTTCACATTTACAACATTAATTTTCAAGCTAGGATTAATTTTGACACCTATATTCAAAAGGTTAAGAAGTTAAAAGAACATATCCAAAGGGGAGATATTTATGAAGTGAATTTTTGCCAGGAGTTCTATGCAGAAGATTGCATTTTAGAATTTCCGATGGATACGTTCTTTAAAATGAATGAGGTTACCCAAGCGCCTTTTTCGGCGTTTGTAAACATAGATAGTTTTTCTGTTTTTTGTGGAAGTCCGGAGCGATTTCTTAAGAAAGAAGGAACTAAACTTATATCTCAGCCAATAAAAGGTACTGCAACAAGAGGGGCTGATGAACTTGAAGATGAACGATTAAAGAAGGCATTACAAACGGATCCAAAGGAACGCTCTGAAAATATTATGATCGTTGACTTGGTGCGAAATGATTTATCTCAAGTGGCTAAAAAGGGTTCTGTACATGTGGATGAGCTTTGTGAAATTTATTCCTTCGAAACCGTACACCAAATGATTTCTACAGTTTCGTGCGAATTGAGAGAAAATGTATCGTTTATGGATGTTTTAAAAGCAACTTTTCCTATGGGATCTATGACAGGAGCGCCGAAGAAAAGAGCCATGGAACTTATAGATGATTACGAATCCTTTAAGCGCGGACTTTATTCTGGTACAATTGGATATATCGCTCCAAATGGTGATTTTGATTTGAATGTGGTCATCCGCACCTTATTGTATAATTCGGATAAAAAATACCTTTCTTGTGCTGTGGGAAGCGCAATTACTTTTGAATCTGATCCCGAACAAGAGTACAAGGAATGTAAGACCAAGATTGACAAAATTTTTCGGGCCTTGCATGGTTGAGATTGAGACGCATATTAATCAACTACTAAAACAATATGCGGGTAAAAAAATTGCCGTAGCATGCAGTGGGGGAATTGATTCAATGGTTCTTCTTCATGTATTGGTAAAGCTGAATTATCTACCGAAAGTTTTACATGTAAATTATCAATTAAGAGGTCAGGATTCCGATTTAGATGAGGCATTTATTGAAAATTATTGTACTCAACATAATTTGACTTTTGATGCTTTTCATATCGATTTGAAAAGCCAATTGGAACGTAAAGGAGGGAATTTACAGCAAGAAGCGAGAAATATCAGGTACGACTTTTTTGAATCCAATAGTGATGGTGGAACTGTAATTCTTTTGGCGCACCATGCCGACGATCAAGTAGAAACATTTTTCTTGAATTTAGCCAGAGGAGCAGGGATAATGGGTCTTTCTTGTATGTTGGAGGAAAATGGAATTTATTTGAGGCCATTGCTTCCTTTTTTTAAGGATGAACTGCGTTTATATGCAAAAAATGAAGGTGTCAATTGGCGTGAAGATGTTTCCAATTACAAGATTGATTATTCTAGAAACAAATTGCGAACTGTGTTTATTCCTCAAATGGAGGCCTTTAATTTCGGTTTAAAAAAGCAAATCTTATTGTTAATTGAGCAATTTCAAGGCGCCCAAAAAGCTTTAGCATTCAAGATACAACCATTGGTAAATAAAGTAATCGAAACAAATGCACTTAAATTTCATGTTTTTGATGAATTGAATTCTGAGGAAATCAATGAATTCATCCGATTACTGAATATGAAGCCCTCATTTTCGGATAGATTAAAGAAACTTCGATTTGCGGAAAATGGGAAAATTTTGAAATGTACTAAGGGCAAATTTGAAATAATAGTTAAAG
>JBILIM010000165.1:0-4772 GCA_044349985.1 Crocinitomicaceae bacterium | reverse complement strand
TGGTGGTAGCACTACTGCCGGAAATTAAAACTTCAAAATAAAATTAAAGACCTCTGTTTAACGCAAACTTAAAGGCCAATTCCGTAAGGAGTTGGCTTTTTTGTTTAGTTCTATATAAAAATTTCATTTTTCTTTCCATTCAATTTCTAATCAATACTTTAAAACGTTGAGTTGTTTATTACAGGTTCGATCAGCTTATTGTCTGGTTAATTTTTACCCTATCTTTGTTCATAAATAGAAAAAACATGTCCAAAGTCACCACACTTAATGAGTTTATCCTAGCGCGTCAGGAAGATTTTCCATTTGCGACAGGAGAACTTTCCCGAATTCTAAATGCTATCGCCTTCGCCTCCAAAATAGTGAGTCGAGATGTACGTCAAGCAGGATTGGTTGATCACATTCTGGGAGCACAAGGTGGGCAAAATGTTCAAGGAGAGGAACAACAAAAACTCGATGTGGTAGCTGACTTGGCATTCATTAAAGCCTTTGAAAATGGTGGTGAGATTTGTGGTATCGCATCTGAGGAAAATGATGAGTATGTTGCCTTCACTAGCGAAACCGCAAAGAATGGACACTACGTTGTCTTATTTGACCCACTTGATGGTTCCTCTAACATAGATGTTAATGTATCCATAGGAACTATTTTCTCTATTTACCGGAGAATTTCTACTACAGGCCAATTGGCTACAAAGGGAGACATGCTTCAAAAAGGGGCGTCTCAAGTTGCTGCAGGATATGTACTGTATGGGTCTTCCACTATGTTGGTCTATACGACTGGCAAAGGGGTTAATGGTTTCACCTTAGATCCATCAATTGGTGAATTTTGCTTATCTCATCCAGATATGAAGATGCCAGAAACCGGTCGTCTATATGCAATGAATGAAGGAAATCTTAATATTGTAGAACCTGGTTTGGTGGAATACATCGAATACTGTCGAAGCAATGATAACGACAAAGGAGGACCTTACTCCGGAAGATATATAGGATCTTTAGTAGCGGACTTCCATAGAAATTTAATTAAAGGCGGTATTTACATCTACCCGGAAACTACAACAGCTCCTGAGGGCAGACTTCGTTTACTCTATGAATGTAATCCATTGGCTTTTATTGCAGAACAAGCTGGAGGACTTGCAACCACCGGAAGAGCGCGTATTCTGGATATTCAACCAGAGCGTCTGCATCAAAGGGTGCCATTTTACATTGGATCCAAAAAAATGGTAGAAAAGGCGATGAGTTTGCTGAAATAAATTTTCCTCGTTTCTAAGATATTTTTTGCAATTAAAGAAATTTACAATTTATGAAAAGTAAGCTTCCAAAGGTCGGTACAACCATCTTTACGACGATGTCCCAAATGGCGCTTGATTATGGCGCCATTAACCTTTCACAAGGCTTTCCAAATTTTCCAGTTGATCCGCAATTAACAGCAATTTTAGAGCGAAAGGCCCTGGAAAATGTGCATCAATACGCCCCAATGGCAGGAAACGCATCGTTGTTAGAAAATGTGGGTCAACTTATTCATAAAACATACAATCGCAGCAACAATCCATCTACAGATTTATTAATTTGCGCCGGAGCAACAGAAGCCATATTTGCAACCATTCAAGCATTGGTGTCGCCAGGAGAGGAAGTGATTATGTTTGATCCGAGTTATGATTGTTATGAGCCCCCTGTAGTGTTAACGGGTGCCAAGGCGATTCGAATTCCGATGACGGATCAGTTAAAACCTAACTGGAATGTTTTGAAAGATCGTATTTCCGAAAAAACCAAGATGGTTATTGTTAATAATCCGCACAATCCTTCAGGGAGAATCTTAGATGAGGAAGATTTTTCAATACTGGAAGACCTATTAAAAAACCGATCCGATATCATTTTACTTTCTGATGAGGTATACGAATTTATAACCTTTGAGAAAAAACACATTTCGGTAAACACTCGGGAAAATCTTAGAAATCAAAGCGTCATTGTTTCCTCTTTTGGAAAAACGTTCCACATTACTGGATGGAAGATTGGATACATTATAGCACCGGAATATTTGGTCAAAGAGATAAAAAAGGTTCATCAATTTTTGGTTTTTTCAGTTAATAGTGTTGCGCAAGCCGCATTGAGCACGTATTTAAATCATGTAGATGTTAATGAACTTGGGCCATTTTATATGAAAAAAAGGGACTATTTCAGAAAACTCATGAAAGACAGCAAATTTGAGCTACTCGAAAGCGAAGGCACATATTTTCAATTGGCTAAATACAGCGAGATTTCGAATGAACCCGATGTGGATTTTTGTGAAAGATTGGTTAAAGAATTTGGTGTAGCTACTATTCCACTTTCGGTCTTCAATGATGATGGTAAAGATTTAAAATTGATACGCTTTTGCTTTGCCAAAGATAACGCAACACTCGAACAAGCAGCAGAGAAATTATGCAAGATTTAAAAGTGGTAATTGTACAAGCGAATCAGGCTTGGGAGGATAAAACTGAAAACTTGAAACACTTCGAAGTACTTCTCAACGAATTCGATACGAATCAGGTTGATTTGATTGTTCTTCCTGAAATGTTTCATACCGGATTTACCATGTCGTCCGAAGCCTTGGCAGAAGAAATGAATAACTCCATCGGAATCAAATGGTTGCAATCAATGGCAAAAAATAAAAATGCAAGCATTTACACGTCACTCATTATTAAAGAAGAAAATTCGTTTTTCAATAGAGGAGTTTTTGTATATCCAAGCGGAGAAATAAAAACTTATGACAAAAGAAAACTCTTTGCTTTAGCTCAAGAAGATCAATTTTATACGCCAGGTAATAAAAATAACATAGTAGATTTTAAAGATTGGAAAATCCAATTGCAAATTTGTTACGATTTGAGATTTCCGGAAATAAGCAGAAATCAAATCGATTCTCACGAAAAACCCGCCTATGACATCCTTATATACGTTGCGAATTGGCCAGAAAAAAGAAACTTGCATTGGAAGAACCTTTTAGTATCAAGAGGTATTGAAAACCAAAGTTATGTTATCGGAGTAAATCGAGTAGGTACAGACGGAAAAGGCTTAAACTACTCAGGCGATTCCTGTTTAGTAGATCCTCTTGGAGCAATAACAATGTGTCAACCTAACCAAGAACAACTCCTTTTCGTTACACTTTCTTGGAATCATTTAAATCAAGTGAGGCAATCTTTACCCTTTTTAAAGGATATTTCATGTTAAATCCTACAATATCGCATCAGTAAAGCAAGTTTTGAAATATATTTGTTAATCTAAAAAATAACCAAGACGATGAAAAAAGTATACTTAAGTTTCTTGTTTGCGGGATTGGGAGTGGCATACACCTCTGCGCAAATCACCCAAAAAGCCCTGCCATCAGCTGAAATGAGCAGAACGCTTCCTAAACCGGCGGCAGAACTACCAACTCAAAAAGCTTTGGGTACGGTATTTTGGCAAAATAATTTCGATAGCCCGTCAGAATGGGTAATTGACAACAGCGGTCAAGCTGGCGGACAATTCGGCTGGACAATTGATGCAACATCTGATGGTTGGTATGATCCAAATGGTATCAATTCCGCATCAGGTGGAAATTATGCTGAAATTTCAAATGGTGATCCTACGTTGACCACTCCATCTCAAGCATTAGGTGTTACCTACACCATGACAACAGCTCAACCAATTGATTTAACAGCAAGTGGAACCAACATTTCACTTACCTTTCAACAATATGGTGCTCGTTTCAATGATTTACAAGAAATACAAGTTTCTACTAATGGAACCAGCTTCTTCGCCGTAGGAGACAATATGGATAAGCCCGTTCTTTCTGCCGCTGGCGGTGCAGCATATGCAAACCCAGATTTGAAAACCATCAATTTGGGTGGAATTATTGCAGGTGCAACCCAAATTTGGATCCGATTCAGCTGGACTACAGCATATCCATCCTCTGCTACAAACCCGAATGTTTGGATTACTTATGGATGGTACATCGACGATGTTAAATTGACAACAAATGCAGATTACGATCTAGAACTTCAATCAAACTATTGGGGAACAGCATTCTTGAATTACTATCAAATTCCATTAGCGCAAGTTGCTCCAATAGACTTTACAGCCAATGTATTCAATGGAGGTACAGCAGCTATGACCAATACGAAATTGAACGTTGATATCAATGCTGGTGCCTGGACAGGATCTAGCGCTGCGGCTACAATTCCATCATTATCAGGTGATAGCTTGGTTGTTACTTCGCAGTTTACACCAAACAGCGCTGCAACAGCAACTTACAATGTTACAAGAACTTTATCTTCTGATAACCCAGATGATATTCCTACCAACAATACATTTGCTCCAATTACCTTCTCTACAACAAACTATGTTTATGCAAGAGATAACAACGTAACCACAGGAGCTGGAAGCACATCTAATGGTACCGACGGTTTTGAAGCGGGTAACCTATTTGATATTTTCACAGATCAAACGTTAACTTCCCTCATCGTTAAGTTGGCAGGAGGCGCAAATGGAACCGCTCTAGGAACTGAGATTTTTGCTAAAATTTATTCTATTGATCCTAACACTGGTGATTTCGTTTACGAGGGCGAATCAGATCCTTACATTGTTGTAGCTGGAAATACAAATACCAATTTAAATTTACCACTCAATGCCCCTGTAAATTTAATTGCAGGTAATACTTATTTGGCAGTAATTGGTTCATTTGGTACAGGATTAAAAGTTGCAAATGCCGGAATTTCTGATCCTCAAACAAGCTTCTTTTTAGATATGCTTGACGGAACTTG